>JBKHCL010000128.1:0-8348 GCA_046541875.1 Phycisphaerae bacterium
CTTGTAGGGCTGGCGAACCACCGGAATCGAGCACAGCGATTCAAAACATGGAGAGACGTTTTGTTCTCGTGAGTGTGTGGTGTCCGGAAGAACCGAGGTGGTTTGCCGGCGAAACAACTACTCCACCGCCGTCTCGGACCCGCGTTTGTAGAAGCGGTTGGCGAACCAGCTCTCGGCGATCATCAGCGTAAGCAACGCCAACAGCAACGGCCCGGCGATGTGGAGGTCCTCCGAGACCATCCGCTGTTCGTGACGGAGCTCTGCCGGGGAAGAAACAATCTCCAGCAACTCGGCCGGCAGATAGGTCCGGGCGTCGTTGGGGTCCACCGGTGTCAGGTCGCTCTCGCGGCTGGGGGCGTTGGTGGAGAACCCCACCGTGTCGGTCTTCTTCTCGCCGGTCAGTTGCACGTCCCAATGGCCTGGGACATCGGCCGGAACCGCGATGAACCGCTTGGGGCTGACCACGACGGGCTCGAAGCCGCTCCGGCCGGGGCGTTTCACCGCAGCGGTCGCCGGGCCAAGGCTGCGGGGCACGGCAATGTTGGCGACCTGCCCGACGGTGAGCATGGTCTCCAGCAACGCCCCCCGGGTGTACGCCCGGACCACGCCCTGGGCCAGCAGCGGGTGCTGGTACAGCCGACGGATATTGCTCCGCCCGGGCAGCGGGGAGAAGTTCCACAGCAAGACGCGTCCCTCGCCGACCTTCCGCTCCACGACGGCCGGCGTGCCGTCGGCATAGGGCACGACGATGGTGGACTCCTCCGAACGGGATTTGACCTTGAAACGGAACGACGCCTCGACCTGCTTGAGCGGAAAGTCCGGGTTCACGCGGAACGGCTGGAGCAACGGGTGCTCGTAGTCCGTCGGCTTCCAGGCGACGGGGCGATCGAGTTCCTCGGCCACCCCCAGCTCGACGGGCATGAGGTTGCGGGCGGCAGCGGTGTTGTACGCCTGGGCACTCATATTGGGCCCTGCCACCAGCCAGAGCTTTCCGCCCCGGCGGACGAATCGCGTCAGCGCCGCCCATTGCGCGTCGGACACGAACGTCACGTTCGCCAGCAGGACGATCTCGGCGTCGCTGAGCGTGCCGGCGTCGAGGTCTTCGATGGCGAAGGTCTCGCGGTCCACCCAGCGGTGCTGACCCAGCGCCGCCGCGGAGGCCACCAGCAACCCCGTCGTGTCGGCCGACCCCCGTTCGCGGGCCAGCAGCATCACCGGTCGATCGGAGACCTGCAGGGTGAAATATCGCACGTTGTCCATCGCGAGGGGGTCTTTGCGTTCCAGCACGATCTTGCCGTGCAGTGTGCCCGCCCTGCTGCCGCGAACCAGCATCCGAATGCTGCGCGAGCCTCCCACCGGAAGCTCGATCGGTCGCGACGGAAGCGCCTGGCCGTCCAACTCGAGGTGAACGTTCACCACCCCGCCCAGATGCGTGCTGGAGACCTCGGTCTGTACCGTCGTCTCGGCCCCGAGGGGCAAATGTTGGCTGGCCAAATCCAACGCGCCCAGGGCGATGTTGGTGTCCTTGCCGGCCCCGGCGTTCAGCACCGTCACCCGCACGCCGGGGGGGATGGTCAACCCCGCCAGCTCACGCCAGCTGCTTTCGGTCATGTCCGTGACGAAGTAAATCTCCTTGCGGGCCATGTCGATGCCCTCAAGCAGCGAGACGGCCCTGCCCAGGGCGGCCAACGTCGCGCCGCTTTTGTAGCTTTCCTCCAGCCCGTTGATCTGCTCGGAGGCGGTGTTCGGGTCGCTGAGAAACGCCGGAGACATCGCCGACTCCGCCGTCGGCACGACGGCAAATCGCGAGCCGGTCGGCAGGTGGGTCTCAAGGACGGTCCGGGCCATCTCCTTCCCGCGGGACAGCAGCGTCCGTCCCTGCGTCCGGTACGTCATCGACCCGCTGTTGTCCACCACGAAGACCGCCGCGGCCGGGATCGTGCGATCCGGAACCTGGAACCATGCCGGCAGAAACGCCCTCGCCAGCAGCATCGCGATCAGTGCCAGCGCCGCCATCCGCATCAGCAGCAGGATGATGTGCTTGAGCTTGAGTCTGGAGATGTTCGCCTTGTGGGTCTTGCGAACGAACTGCAGGGCGGGAAACGGCATGCGTCGGGGCTTGGTGCGCATGATCAGGTGAATCAGCACCGGCGCCGCTGCCGCCGAGGCGCCCCACAGCAAACCGCCGAATACGAAACCGATCGCAAGCATCCCTGCCGACCTCCCCTTGGGTCAACTCCGCAGCAACGCGCGAGCGATGGCTGCAACGTCCACTGCCGAAGGCGGCGTTCCGTGTTCGATTTCAACCGTCGAGCCCAGCACGCACCAGTCGCCGTGATCTTCACCCACCAACCCGCGGGAGGCGCGCACGTGCGACTCGTCCAGGTCCATTCCCTCTCCCTTCTCGGCAGGGAGGAACTCGCACGGGTCGAACCCGCCCTTGTGGCCGCAATCGCTGAACAGGGCGCAGGCGGGGGTCTCCTGGTCCGGCGTCCACCAGCGATAGCTCATCCACGCTCCGGGCCGGGCGAGGGCGATGCGCTCCCCGGCGCGGTCGTGCCCCAGACCGACGTCGAACATCTCGTCGCGCGAGACCAGTTGATCCACCGCCTCGTCGGACGCCACCGCCGCGGCGGCCAGGTCGATGTCCTTCTCGTCGCAGTAGAGATGGGCCACCTGGTGGTCGACCAGGGCGAACGCGCGGGACGCCTCGAGATCGATCACCTCGCCGCATTCGGTGCGTTTGGTCACCAGCAGGCCGGCCTCCTTGAGTCGCAGGTTCGGGTGGGCCACCGCCGAGACGTTTACGTATCCACCGTCGGAGGTCAGCAGGACCTCCCCGCCGGTGTCTTTGATTCTGTCGATGAGTGTTCGGGCCGAGCGGGCCACCTGCCTCAGTGCCAGTTGTACCTGGTCGGCGCCGAGGCCGTGACGGATGAGTTCGAAGTCCACTCCGGGCAGGTTCACGCACATCAGGTCGGGCGTGCGGGCCTGCCAGACTTCGCCGGCGGCAGCGGCGATCCACTCAGCCGACCGCCAAGACGCGCCCGGTCCCTGCAGCGTGGACAGATCCAACTCGCCCACCGCGTCGACGACCTCCTCGTACAACCCAACGGGCGTGGACGCCACCTTCCCGCACCGACAGCCATACGTGGCTGCGCCGAGCACGAGGTCGGCCCCGCCGGCGAGAGGATGGGTCCAGAAGACCAGCGCGGAGTTCGGGCGAGGCTCGAGGGACCGATCGTGCCAGAACCGCTTCTCGGCCAGCAGCGTGTTGGACCGTTCGTCCAACCCGACGGTGTGGGCCTGTCGACGGAAGAGCCCGCCTCCCAGCACGCCGTGTCGCCCGGGCGGCTGACCGGTGGTCATGGACGCCTGGACGCTGGCGCGGAGAGCGGGGTTGGTGGGCTTCATCGCCAGCGGTCCGACGGCCAACTCACCGAACGGGTCGTCCGGGGCGTCGGCGAGCACGCGCGGGCTCAGGCCGGCGATATTGAGAATGCAGATGCGCTTCATGTCGCCTCTCGAATCGGGCACAAACGGCTGGGGTACTTGCTTCGATACACCCATATAATAACCCGGAGCAAAGCGAATCGCGACCGGAATCATCGCCGGCAAAAGAGTTCGCATGACACGAAACAGTCCCGCGAGACAAACCCGCCCGTCATGCATTATACTGATTGTGATGCGTCCGCAACCGACCACCCTGCTGTTGACCGTCCTGGCCGTCCTGGCTGCGGGGGGGCTGTCCGTCGGGCTGTTGCAGGCAGAGGGCGACGCCAACGCCCCGTCCAACGACGTGGACTACTGGCTGAAACAGGCCGAGACGCTCGACGCCAACGGCGACGCGAACGCCATCGACGCCGACCCCGAGGAGCAGGGCAGCAACCCGTTCGGCCCCGGCGGCGGATTTGTGCGGTCCGACGCCCTGCCCGGAGTGGTGCAGCTCTCGGACGGCCGACTGATTCCCGGGGGCGTGTATGGCACGCGCGAGAAACCCTGGCGCGTGTACGTAGCCAAGGAGAAACGCTGGCGACAGATCCCGCCACTGGCGGTGTTGTCCGTCACGCCGAAAATCGTCGAGGAGCGGATGGACCTGGAATGGCGATGGAAAGCGATGGGCGAGCCGGAAAAGATCTACACCGGCCGAAAGATCCCCGTTCGCCGCTTCGAGTGGTCGTTTCACCTGATCGACGACACGACGGTGACCGGCGCGGTGAAAGGTCAACCCCTCTGGGTGGAGACCACCGACGGCCGGGCCGGTCCGTTCCTTCTGCACGAGCGATCCAAGGGCAAGCCCGGCCAATCGCACGACGAGGTGGTATACGTCAAGAAGATCATCATCTCTCGCCGCATGATGGAGAAGACGCGCAAGCACCTGTCCACCTGCGACGCCCACCACGGCCGATCCGTCGGCGACGCCAACGCCCCCACCTCCCAGCCGGCCGGGCAACCTTGAAGGCGATCCATTTCCCCGTCCCCGTCGGGACGAAATGTCTTTGATTCGCGCTAAGCGGGCTCAGTGGATTTCCGAAATTCCATCCGGATGCTTGACAAGTCCGTCTCGCCGACGAATCATGTTGACCCCTCTTGGGAACCCGGAACCGCCATCAAGCGGCGGATTTGGGATTTTGCCGGTGACCTTATATAAAAGGGTACCATGGCCAAGGCGTCAAAAAAGTCCGCCAAGTCGTCCGGGAAAGCCCGCAAGGCAAGCAGCAAGCGGGCCAAAGGGGAGAGCTCCGGCAACGGCAAGAAACTGGTGGTTGTCGAATCTCCCGCCAAAGCGAAAACGATAAACCGCTATCTCGGAAACGATTACACCGTAAAGGCCTCGATGGGCCACGTGCGCGACCTGCCCGCCAAGCAGATCGGCGTGGACTTCGAGCACGGCTTTGAGCCCACCTACGAACCCCTCACCGGGCGTCGGAAGGTGCTCGCCGAGCTCAAGAAGGCCGCCAGGAATGCTCCGCAAGTGTTCCTCGCGACCGACCTTGACCGCGAGGGAGAGGCGATCGCGTGGCATCTCGCGGAGAGTCTCGGGGTGAAGGGCGACGTAATCCGCCGCGTGATTTTCAACGAGATCACGCCCTCGGCCATCAAGGCCGCCTTCGAGCATCCCAGCGGGCTGGACATGAACAAGGTCAACGCCCAGCAGGCCAGGCGCATTCTCGACCGCATCGTGGGCTACCAGGTGAGCCCCCTGCTGTGGCGGAAGGTCTCGCCCGGTCTCTCTGCCGGGCGGGTCCAGTCGGTGGCGGTCCGTCTGATCGTCGAGCGCGAGCGGGAAATCGACGCGTTCACCCCCGAGGAATACTGGAAGATCTCGGCGATCTTTACCCCGGACCTCGACCAGGCCGACGACATCGCCCGCCAGTGGGCCCGGTTCCTCTCGCAGGAAGACGACCGCGGGATGGGACCCAACAAGGCCGCCCAACTGCAGTGGTTGGCCGAGCACAACGCCTTCACCGCCGAGCTGACGAAACTGGACGGCAAGCGTTGGTCCACCGACCAGGCCGACAACGCCCTGACGCTGGCCCGGCAACTCGGGTTGATCATCGACGACGAGCAGCGCACCGAGGACCCCGACGCCAAGGGACCGGCGAAGAACAAGGTCGTCGCCGTGGGGCACATCGCCGGGCATGGCGACGAGAACGAATCGGCTCCGGAATACACCGTGCGCAACCTGCGCCGGCGCGAGAGCAAGTCGCGCCCGCCGGCCCCGCTGATTACCTCCACCATGCAGCAGGCCGCCTCGGTTCGGCTGCGGTACAGCGCGTCGCGGACGATGCAGCTCGC
The DNA here is from genome assembly GCA_046541875.1 of Phycisphaerae bacterium. Taxonomy (GTDB): domain Bacteria; phylum Planctomycetota; class Phycisphaerae; order SM23-33; family SM23-33; genus CAZFPT01. Next base: position 5,800 of record JBKHCL010000128.1, read on the forward strand.
CCAGCAGTTGTACGAGGGCATCGACATCCCGGGCGAGGGGCACGTCGGCCTGATTACGTACATGCGTACCGACAGCCGACACCTTTCGCGCGACGCGGTGAACATGGCCCGTTCGTTCATCTCCGAGCGATTCGGCCAGCAGTACATCCCCTCCAAACCCAACGTGTTCACCTCCGGCAAGCGGGCGCAGGAAGCCCACGAGGCGATCCGCCCCACGGATGTGTCCCGCCGGCCGGAAGACCTCGAAAAAGCCCTCACGCCGCAGCAGTTGAAGCTCTATCGCCTGATCTGGCGGCAGTTCGTAGCCTGCCAGATGACCCCGGCGGTCTGGACGGTTACCGAGGCGGACATCATGACCTCCACACCCGGCGGGGAAGTCACGCTGCGGGCGATGGGGCGGACGATCAAATTCGACGGCTACCTCCGCGTGGCGGGCATGCCCACCAGCGGCGACCAGATCCTCCCGCCGCTGGAGGAAGGTCAGCCCGTCGGGCCGGTGGAACTCAAGCCCACCCAGCACTTCACCCAGCCGCCGCCACGATTCACCGAGGCTTCGCTGGTCAAGGCGTTGGAGGCAGAGAACATCGGTCGGCCCAGCACGTACGCGAGCATCATCAAGACCATTCAGGACCGCAAGTACGTCGAGCAGCAGAACCGCTCATTCCATCCGACGGATCTGGGCATCGTGGTGACCGATAAGCTGGTCAAGCACTTCCCGAACGTCTTCGACACGCGATTCACCGCGAAGATGGAAGACGAGCTGGACCGCATCGAGGATTCGTCCGCCGACTGGGTGAAGGTTCTGGAGGAATTCTACGGGCCGTTCTCGAACACGCTGGAAAAGGCGAAGGAGGAGATGGTCCACGCCAAGGCCGAGACCGAACCCAGCGAGTACACCTGCGAGAAGTGCGGCAAGGAGATGGTCTACCGCTTCTCGAAGAATGGCCGATACCTCGCCTGCACCGGCTACCCCGACTGCAAGCAGACCCACCCGGTGGACAAGGACGGTAAGAAGATCGAGAAGCAGGTTTCCGACGTCGCCTGCCCCGAGTGTGAAGCACCCATGCTCCTGCGGCGGGGTCGCTACGGGCCATTCCTTTCCTGCTCGCGCTATCCGGACTGCAAGGGCGTGGTGAACCTTGACAAGAAGGGCAACATCAAACACCCCTCCCCGCCGCCGCTGCTGGTGGAGGACATCGAGTGCACCAAGTGCGGGGCTCCACTGAACCTTCGTCGCGGCAAGCGAGGCCCGTGGCTGAGTTGCTCGAAGTTCCCCAAGTGTCGCGGCAGAGTGGGCTGGACCAAACTCGAAGAGGCCAAACAGAAAGAGCTGGAAGAACGACTCGTCCGCCACGAAAGCGAACACCCCGTCCCGCAGGTCACGCGAATCGACGGAACGGTCGTGGGCGAATCCGAGCCGCCGCGCATTCTCGCCCCCGACGAAGTCCCCGCAGGCGTGCTGGACGAGTCCGAGGAGAAGTCGGACAAGAAGAAGTCCTAGCACAGAAGCAGGCTGGAAACCCGGTCGGCCTACCCACACAAATCGAACGCGTAAGAGTCCGGGTCGCGGAAGGTTGCGACGCACCCCTGGGGCGGGGCGTCGGAATGTTCGTCGAACGGCACGCCGCGCGATTTGAGGTCTTCCACGACGGCTTCGATGTTCTCGACGTTCAGCACCAATGGCGGCGTTACCCCCGGCTGTACGCGGCCGCCGTCCTCGCAGAGCACGATGACCGCCCCCTGCGCCAGTCGGAAGCCGACCACCCCCTGGCCGAGCCCCCACGCCAGCTCCAGCCCGAGCACGTCTCCGTAGAATCGCGTGCTGCGATCGATGTCCGAAACATAGTAGACCAGGTGAGCTTCGCGGATGGCAGCCGGCAGCGTGGGCATGGGGCGTCCTTTCTTGTGCTTGTCAAACGTCGGCTCGCAACTCATACTACCGCCCTGGAAACGAGAACGAAATGAACGATTACGCCAACACACTCGCGGGACGGTTTCTGGTGATCGACGGACCCGACGGAGCCGGCAAGAGCACCCAGACCGCCCTTCTCGCCGACGCCCTTGGCAAGGGCGGGCTCACCGTCCGCCAGGTGCGCGACCCGGGCGGAACCGCCATCGGCGACCGCATCCGCGAAATTCTCCTGGACCCGTCCTGCGACGAGATGGCCGTCCGCACCGAGCTGATGCTCTACATGGCCAGCCGGGCGCAACTGGTCGCCGAGATCGTCCGCCCCGCCCTGCAGGCGGGCGAGTGCGTGCTGTCCGACCGGTATATCTCCTCGACCATCGCCTACCAGGGCGCCGGCGGCGCGGACGTCGACGAGGTCCGCACGGTGGGCGATATCGCGGTGGGCAGCCTCTGGCCGGACCTGACGATCATTCTGGACCTGCCCTCCGACGAAGGACTCACCCGGGCAGCCAAACGCTCCGACCCCGACCGCATGGAAGCCAAGGCCCGTGAGTTCCACCGCCGCGTGCGCGAGCTGTTTCTCGCTCAGGCAAAGCAAGACCCGGCCCGCTGCGTCGTCGTCGATGCCTCAGGCGAGCCG
>JBKHCL010000129.1:0-8287 GCA_046541875.1 Phycisphaerae bacterium
CGTTCCGCCGGCAAACCACCTCGGTTCTCCGGATACCACACGCTCACGCGAACAAAACGCCTCCCATGGTTTGAATCGCTGGGCTCGATCCCGGTGGTTCGCCAGCCCTACAGGCGCACTACGAATGCATCGCGTCCTGTCGTTTGTAGTGGTCTTCCAGGACGATCGCGGCCATTGCTTCGACGACCGGGACAATTCGCGGGCAGATGCACGGATCATGTCGGCCATGGGTTTCGACGGTCCGGGCGTTTCCGTCGCGGTCGACGGTCTGTTGCGGTTGGGCGATGGAGGAGGTGGGCTTGACGGCCACGCGGAAGAGGATGTCCTCGCCGGTGGAGATCCCGCCCAGCACGCCGCCGGCGTTGTTGGTGCGGAACCCCTCGGGGCCCATGGCGTCGTTATGCTCGCTTCCTGTCATGTCGGCAGCGGCGAACCCACGCCCGAACTCGATGCCCTTGACCGCCCCCAGCGAGACCATTCCGGCGGCCAGTTGCGCGTCGAGCTTGTCGAAGACCGGCTCGCCCAGCCCCGGGGCAACGCCCGAGATGCGGCATTCCACGACGCCTCCGATGGAGTCTTTCCGCTCGCGCGCATCCAGCACCCGCCGCAACATCTCCTCGGCGGCTTTGGGGTCGGCCGCCCGCATGGGGTTCTGCTCGATCACCGACGGGTCGATCGTCTCGCACTGCACGCCGCCGGCCCGCAGCGTGTAGGCGGTGATGCTCACGCCGCGCCGCGCCAGGAGCTTTTGCGCGATCGCGCCGGCCGCCACTCGGCCGGCCGTCTCTCGGCCGCTGGCGCGCCCGCTGCCGCGATAGTCCCGCAGGCCATACTTGTGGAGGTACGTGAAATCGGCGTGTCCCGGGCGGAAGAGGTCCTTGATCTCGTCGTACGCGCTGGGTTGGGCATCCTTGTTGTAGAGGATCAGCAGCACCGGCGTACCGGTGAGCTTGCCCTCGAAGATGCCCGAGAGGATATGGACCTTGTCCGGCTCGGCCCGGGGCGTGGTCACGTCCGATTGGCCTGGCTTGCGGCGGTCCAGTTGGGTCTGGATGTCCTCGACGCTGACCGCAACGCCGGGCGTAGCGCCGTCCACGACGACCCCGACCGCCCCGCCGTGCGATTCGCCGAACGTGGTGATGCGAAACAGATGTCCAAACGTGCTTCCGGGCATAATGACTCCTCGAAGAGGCTGCGCGTTCCACGGGCAAACTACCACGGACCGGGCTGTGGGGCTACAGGGAATCCGCAAAGCGACGAAGGACTCCCAGACAAAGTCCGAAAACCGCGACGCGGCGCGTTGACAGGTTCGCCGGGCGCGACTAGGATGGAGCGTTCTTTCAGGGTCGATGGATCCCCCATGGGAGCAGACAAGAATGGCTGACGACTTGAGTGACAAGACAATCCTGCTGGTGGACGACGATCGCGATATCATGACGGCGATGCAGTCGGCGTTGGGTGAGCTGGGCTGTGAGCTGCTCACCGCGGTCAACGGCAACGAAGCCGTCCAGCAGGCCGAGCAGAACGAACCGGACCTGGTCGTTCTGGACCAGATGCTGCCCGGACGAAGCGGGTTCCTCGTGATGGAGAAGATCCGCCGCGGCAAGAAGCGTTCGGACCCGCCGCGTGTGATCATGATCACGGGCAACCAGGGCACGCGACACAAGGTGTACGCCGAAAGCCTCGGCGTGGACCTGTACCTCAACAAGCCCTTCCGCATGGAGAAACTTGTGGATTCGGTCAAGAAGCTGCTGTCCGAAGACGAGTAACGCGGAAAACCGCACGATTTATGGAGTGCGTTCGCCCCGGCGGACGATACCATGGATGATTGCACCAGAGGCGGCTGCGAGTCGCCCGGAACATCAAGCCCGCAAGGCTGGCTGGGTCCATTGGAAACGGACCCCATCGCTGGCGGCGGGCGGGTACCAGAGAGAGAGAATCTGATGAGCATCCCGACCGACACGAAGAAGAAGATCCTCAGCGACCACCAGCGTCACGAGGGGGATACCGGCTCTGCCGAGGTCCAGATCGCCCTGCTGACCGAGCGGATTAACCACCTCGCCGAGCACCTGCGGACGCACAAGAAAGACCACGCCTCCCGGCGAGGCCTGCTGAAGATGGTGGGTAAGCGAAACAGCCTGCTGAAGTACATCGCGAGCAACGCGCCGGACCGCTACCGCGAGACGATCCAGAAGCTGGGCCTGCGGAAATAACGCTGCGCCCGTCGCGCCGAGACGGAGGACAGTCTCCTCGGCCAGAGTACTCGTGGGAATCCGCTTCGCTCCCGGGGATCCGTCCGAGGCACCCCCGGCAAGCTGCTGCCCTCATCCAGCACACGGGACAACCCATGGGCAGGATGCCCATGTTACGACACGACGTCCCTGGAGTTGCGCCGTCGTCGGAAGGCGACCGGCTGCGCCCGGGGCTTCTGGGAGCAACGAATCAACGAAGCAAGAAGGATAAAGCGTAAGTGCGCGGCAAGTGGCCGCCCGGAAAGAGAAGGTAAGACATGTCAGTAGTGAAAGTTGAGAAGGAGATCGGCGGACGAATGCTGTCGATCGAGACGGGCAGGGTTGCCCGTCAGGCCCACGGGGCCGTTTGGGTACGCTATGGCGATACCGTCGTACTCTCCACCGTCCTCACCGAGAAACCCCGGCGGGAAGTGAGTTTCTTCCCGCTGTTTGTGGACTTCCGCGAGGCGTCGTACTCGGCCGGTAAGATCCCCGGCGGGTTCTTCAAGCGGGAAGGACGCCCCACCACCAAGGAAGTCATCACGATGCGGCTGATCGACCGTCCGATCCGTCCGTGCTTCCCCAAGGACTTCATGGACGAGACGCAGCTGCAGTGCCTCACGCTCAGCTATGACGGCGAGAACGAGCCGGACATCCTGGCATTGATCGGCGCATCGGCCGCCCTGTCGCTGAGCAAGGCCCCGTTCGAGGGTCCTATCGGTGCGGCCCGCGTGGGCTACATGGATGGCGAATACATCGTGAACCCCACGCTGCCCGAGATCGAGGAAGGCGAGATGGACCTCATCGTCGCCGGTCCGAAGGAAGCGCTGAACATGCTCGAGTTCGCCGGCAACGAGATGGACGAAGACGTCGTCGCCGAGGCGATCCAGGCCGGCCAGCAGACCTGCCGGGAGGTCGTGGACCTCATCAACGAACTGGTCGAGAAGGTCGGCAAGGCCGAGGTCACTTACGAGCCCACGCCCGTCCCCGACGAGTTGAAGAAGGAAATCTCCGAGAAATGGGGCGACCGCATCCGGGAAGCCAAGCAGATCCCCGGCAAGACCGATCGCGGCGACGCCCTGGGCGCCATCAAGGAAGAGGTGATGACCCACTACTTCCCCGAGAACGCCCCGGAAGACGCCGAACCCCCCTACACCCACTGGCAGGTGGACGAGGCCTTGTTCAAGACCGAAGGCCGAATCCAGCGCGAGCTGATCGTCCGTGACGGCAAGCGTCCCGACGGACGCAGCAAGGACGAGGTCCGCGAGCTGGGCGTGGAAGTGGGCGTTCTTCCCCGTACGCACGGGTCGGCCCTGTTCAACCGCGGAGAGACCCAGGCGCTGGTGATGGCCACTCTCGGCTGCCCGCGGGACCAGGCGATCATCGACGGCATCCGCGAAGAGTACAAAAAGAGCTTCTACCTGCACTACAACTTCCCGCCCTTCAGTGTCGGGCAGATCAAGCCGATCCGAGGCCCGTCGCGTCGCGACATCGGCCATGGGTTCCTCGCCGAGAAGGCGCTGGCCCCGGTCATGCCCTCCGAGGAGGACTTCCCCTACACCGTGCGGGTGGTCTCGGAGCTGCTGGGTTCGAACGGGTCCACCTCGCAGGCGTCCATCTGCGGCGCGACGCTGGCGCTGATGGACGCGGGCGTTCCGATTACCGCCCCGGTGGCGGGCATCAGCATCGGCATGGTGCACGACGAGGACGACCCGGACAACTACGTGCTGCTGACCGACATCGTCGGCGAGGAAGACTTCCACGGCGACATGGACTTCAAGGTCGCCGGGAGCCGAAACGGCATCACGGCGATTCAGTTGGACATGAAGGCCCGGGGGATTCCGCAGGACCGCGTCGTGGAGACGCTCGCCCAGGCCAAGCAGGCCCGCGAGCATATCCTGGCGAAGATGAAGGAAGGCATCGCCGAGCCGCGCAGAGAACTCAATGAGTACGCCCCGCGCATGCTCACGATCCACATCGACCCGAAGAAGATCGGCAAGGTCATCGGCCCGGGCGGCAAGACAATCAACGCCATCCAGGACGAAACCGGCGCGACGATCGACATCGAAGACGACGGCCGAATTTACATCGCGTCGACCGACTCCGAAGGCGCCCAGGCCGCCTTGGAGCGGGTCGAGGGCATCGTCGCCGAAGCCGAGATGGACAAGGTCTACGAAGGCACGATCGTCTCGATCCGAGACTTCGGCGCGTTCATCGAGATCCTTCCCGGAACCGAAGGCCTCTGCCACGTCTCGGAGTTGAGCACTGCCTACGTGAACGACCCCGAGGACATCTGCCACGTCGGCGACAAGATGAAGGTCAAGGTCATCAACATTGATGACATGGGCCGCGTGAAGGTCTCCCGCAAGCAGTACCTCGAAGACGAAGGCATTGAGGACGAACTGGCCGAGAAAGCCCAGGAAGGCGCCGCCAAAGCCAAGGAAAAAGGCGGCGGTGACCGGGGCGGACGCGGCGGCGGTGGTCGCGGAGGTCGCGGCAGCGGTGGCGGAGGTCGCGGCGGCGGTGGCGGTCGTGGTGGCCGCGGCGGCGGCCGTGGAGGTCGAGGCTGACCCCTCCCCACTTCCGAACCCCTTGTTGAATCCAGAGGCCCGTCTCACAGAGAGGCGGGCCTCTTCTCTGCGCACCAGGAATATATTGAATAGCCCGAATAGCTACAGCAAGTCCTGTAGATCGACGGCCCCCGCTCCGATACGAATCCGGGTCGCGGGGGCCCGAATCTGCCTCCCGTATGCAGTGAGCAAAACGCAGGAAATCGAACAGTGGACATGCTCTGCCTACTCGCCGCTGGGGGCAGTGGGATCGTCGGGCCGATACTTCTCGGCCTGGTGGGGATTCTCTTGCTCTGCCTGCCGACCTCGGTGCAGGCCGACTCGCCGACGCATTCGCCCAGCCCCATCCCCGCTGACCTGCAGGCCACCTACGACGCGATTGCCGCCGGGGTGATCGTACGCCGCCATGACGGATCCATCGCTCACGTCAACCGCGCCGCCTGCGAGATGGTGGGCCTCGCCCCGGAAGACTTCACCCCCGAGGCAGAGGGCGGGGTCCTGAGATTCTGTAACGAGGCGGGCAACCCGCTGCCCCCCCACGACTGGCCCAGCCGACGCGCCCTGCGCAGCGGCCGATCGGCCCACAACCAGCTCGTCGGCATCCACACAGGCGAGCAAGACATTCGCTGGACATTGGTGAACGTCAATCTCCTGCCCGGCGGGGCTCCGGGTGAAAACGGACCTGCCGCGGTCATCACGTTTGTGGACATCACCGCCCAGAAGACGACCACCGCGCAGTTGCGGCAGGCCGAGGCCAAGCTGCAGAACATGCTGCGGGCGGCGCCGGTGGGGTTCGGCATTCTCCACGAACGACAGTTTCTCTGGGTTAATGAAACGCTCTGCCGACTGCTGGGTCACTTAGAGCAGGACCTCCTCGGCCGAGACACGGCCTTGCTGTACGAGAACGGCGAGGAGTTCCACCGCGTAGGCAGGTCGGTGTACCGGCAGATGCTGGAAGACGGAGTGGGCAGCACCGAAGCCCGCCTGCGTCGCGCCGAGGGAACCCTCTTCGACGGCCACGTCCAGGTCGCACCACTGGAACCCGGCAACCCGGGCGGCAAGGTGGCTGTGGCGATCGTGGATATCACCGATCTCAAGAATGCCGAGCGCGAACTGCGAGACAGCGTCGTCTCCCTGCGCCGCAAAAACATCGCCCTCGAAGAGATCACCCATCAGATCCGTCACGAGCGGCAGGAGTTGGCCGACCGCATCGCCTACGACGTCGACCGTCTGCTGCTGCCCCTGGTGACGCGCCTGGAACGGTCGTTGGACCGCAACGAACGGGAATACTTCCGGGCGTTCGTGGACGATCTCCACGAAGTGCTCCAGCCCTATCGCAAGGGCACCTCGCCGCATCTGGCATCCCTGACGGCCACCGAGATGCGCATCGCCACGCTCATCCGCCGCGGTCTGACCGCCAAGGAGATCGCCCAGGCGGAGAACCTCTCGACGGCAACCGTGAACACCCATCGCGCCAACATCCGAAAGAAGCTGGATCTGCGCGGCAAGCGGGTGAATCTCGCCACCCATCTGCGGGACCTGTTCGACTCGGCCGCCGTCTGAGCCGGCCGCTCCGGACGAGTGTGTAGGCACGCTACACAGTTTCTACTCACTCTTTCGCAAATCCCGGTGGTGCAGGTACTCCAGCCAATCACCGATGTGAATAACGGTCTCGGGAAGGTCCACCATTCGGGGGGACAGTTCCCGTCGTTACGTCTTTTTGCTGGAAAGGAATGCGCCGATGTTCAAGAACATGAAGCTGGGAACCAAGATTGCCGGGGGGTTCGGTATTGTGCTGGTCTTGACGATTGTGGTGGCCTTTCTGGGCTACTCGGGCCTGCAGAAGACCGAAGCGTCCGTCACCAAGGCCGACCACGCTGCGGACCTCATGCAGTTGATCGGAACCGCCGGTGCCGCTCGACGTGATTATCTCTCGACCGGAGAGGAGAAGTTCGCCGAGAAGAACATCGACACGTTCGACCAGGTGGATACCGTCAGCTCCGATCTGCTGAGCATTCTGAACGATCCGGCCGACCGGCAGCAGGTGGAGACCTTCCGCAGCGCCAGCGACAAGTATCTCGCCGAGTTCAAGAAGGTCGTCACCATCGGCGAACGCATGGAGGGGCTGACGAATGTCATGGGCTCCTCGGCCGGCAAACTGGTCGAAGTCTGCGAGGCGTTCCGCGCCGATCAGAAGGCCGAGTACGATCGACTGGTCAAGGAGCAGGCCGATTTCATCGCCAAGGCCGAGAAGCAGGCCGCACTCGCCAACCGTATGCTCACGATGATTTATGACGTGAAGTCCTACCGCATCATGCTCATGAACAAGTACGACGAGGACACCTACAACAAGTGGGAAGCCAAGAACGACGAGGTCCTCGCGATGGCCGATCAACTCAAGGCGTCGCTCGAATCCGAGGAAAACAAACAGCAGGTCGACGAGATCAAGTCGCTCTACAACCAGTATGGTCGGAGCGTCAAGGACTACCTCAAGGACGCCTCCGACGAGGTCACCAAGCGGATGACCACCGTCGCGCTGAAGCTCGTCAAGGCCATCGACGATCTCCAGAAAGACCAGCACCACCAGGAAGTCGCCGGCAAGAAGCGCTACGCCGCCGCCGTGGCCGAGAAGCTCTGGCAGGCCGACGCCGCCAACCAGTTGATCAAGTTCTGCGGATCGGCGGGCATGGCCCGACGCGACTACATGTACAGACACGACGAGAAGTACCTCGAAACCAACAAGGCCATCTTCGCCAGGATGCTCAAGCTCTGCGACGAACTCGCCGGCCGGGTCGACCCCGATGACCGGGCGCTGGTCGCCACGGTCAAGTCCTCGGCGACGCAGTACGGCGATGCCGTCAACGATTGGGCATCGGCCAACCGCGAGCGCAAGGGCGTGCTGGATGGAATGGTCAGCCTCGCCGGAACGTTGGTGAGCAGTTGCACCAACCTCCGCGACGTGCAGAAGGACAAGATGAACAGCGCCATCGCCACGGCGAACATGACCACCATCACGGTCTCGGCCATCGCCGTGGTCGCCGGATGCTGCCTGGCGTTCTTCATCACCCGCGGGATCACCAAACCCATCGCCCGGATCATCCAGATGCTCAACGCCGGCAGCGAGCAGACCGCCGCCGCCAGCGAGCAGGTCTCCGCCGCCAGTCAATCGCTGGCCAACGGAGCATCCGAAGCGGCGGCCAGCATCGAGGAAACAACCGCCAGCGTCGAAGAGATGTCCTCGATGACCAAGCAGAACGCCGCCAACGCCTCCGAGGCTGAGTCTCTCGCCGGATCGGCCACCGAGTCGGCCGACCAGGGCAGGCAGGCGATGGACGAGATGACCACCGCCATCGCCGAGATCAAGCAGTCCTCCGACGAGACGGCCAAGATCATCAAGACCATCGACGATATCGCCTTCCAGACGAACCTGCTGGCGCTCAACGCCGCCGTCGAAGCCGCCCGCGCCGGAGAGGCGGGCAAGGGCTT
>JBKHCL010000036.1:0-29189 GCA_046541875.1 Phycisphaerae bacterium
CATCGCCGATCTGCTGCTGTACCCCGACGGCTTCGCCGAGGCGGTGGGCGTGTGAACAAAAAAACCCCGGTGCAAGCACCGGGGCCGACGGGTTATCCCGTCCATTCAAGGAACTGGCCAACAAGGACCAGCTACTGGTATCACAGTATTCTATGCATTGGCTGTTGCCTCAAGTCAATGACAAGGTCACAAGAAGAGATGGGCTGAGCCGTTTTCACCATGGTGGCCGGAACAGGTCGCCGGCCGGGAGGTTTAACGGTTGATGGCGAGCATGTCGCTTGAATTCCGGGGCACGAGCAACGTTCAGCTGCTGTGGACGCTGGCGGGACTGGTGTGCGCGGCGGTCCTGGTCTGGGCGGTGGTGCAGTGGATCCAGGGCAACCGACGATACGCCGCCATCTGTGCCGCTGCCGCTTTCGGGCCGATCGCGCTGGGGCTGGCGTTGGTCATCGACGTCACAGCCGCCCTGGGGGGGGGACGACGAGACAGGGCGGCTCGCTCGGCGATGGGGATTGCCGCCCTGGCGGTGCCCATTCCGATTACGGTCGGCGTGTTGCGCCTGGCGGGGGTGGCCATCCCGTCCGAATCACTGCTGAGAGGCGGCCTGCTGACACTCGGACTTGCCGGGGCGATCGGCGTGTTCTATGCGTCGGTATACTCCTCGCTGGGAACCGCCCGGATGGCCGGTCTGCTGGCGCTGCGGTTCGCCGCCGTCGTCTCGCTGATTCTCCTGCTGTTCCTCCCGGCGATGAGCGTGGTGGACCAGAGCGACGCCGGCAAATCGTACCTGGCAGTCGTCGTTGACCGTTCGGGATCGATGGCGACCACCGACGAGCAGAACATGCCCGAACGCTATCTCCGCGCGGTGCAGATGCTCCAGGCCCAGCAGCCGCGGATCGAGCGGAGCTTCCGCCCGGTGTACTACCACTTCGCGCGGGAGTTCGCCTCGGCCGCCTCTCTGGGTGACCTCACCGAGCTTCGCCCCAGCGGCCAGGCGACCGATGGAACCAACCTCGCCCACGCGATCCGCTCGGCCGGTGCCGACTTCGCCCCGTCGGACCTGGCGGGGATCGTGGTGCTCACCGACGGGCTGGACAACCTCAACCCGCCCTCGGACGTCCGCATCGCCGCGGTCGACGCCCGCGTGCCGATTTACCCGGTGGCGGTGGGGTCCACCGACGAAACGCTCACCGGTCGACGCAACCTGCGCATCGCCTCGGTGGACGCTCCCACCGAAGCGGTCGTCAACAACGTCGCCACGCTCACCGCCCACACCCAAATCGCCGGATTCGCCGGGCGGTTTTTCACGGTTTCGCTGAGGGATACGGAAACCGGCGAGGTGCTCGCCACCGCCGAGGCGACCACCTCGAAGAATGCCGAGACCGTCCCGGTCGAGTTGCAGTGGACGCCCACCGCCCCCGAGCCGGGGAAAACCTCGGCCGTCCGCAAACTCGCGATCGACATCGAGGCCGACCCCGCCGAAGCGGACAGCGAGGACAACGACCACGCCCTGCACGTTCGCCTCTCGCAGCCACGGGTGCGGGTGCTGTACGTCGAGGGCTCGATTCGCCCCGAATACCGGGCCCTCAAGCGGCTGATGATGACCGACTCGAACATTCAGTTGCTCACGCTGATTCGCTTCGATCGCACGCGGTTCCTCGCCCAGGGAAGCATCGACGGCCGAAAGCTCGCCGGGCTGCCCAGCACCGACTCGGACTTCGCTCTGTTCGACGTGATCATCCTCGGCGACGTGGACGCGAGTTGGCTGAAGGCGGGGGATCCGGGTCGCCCGGCCCGAATCGCCCGGTTCGTGCGCGAGGGCGGGGGGTTGCTCATGCTCGGCGGGCGCAACAGCTTCGGGCCCGGCGGGTATGGCCGATCGGAGATCGAGACGGTCCTGCCGGTCACGTGCGGCCCGCGGGAGATGCCCCAGGAAACCACCGCCTTCGTGCCGCAGGTCACCGCTGCCGGCGAGATTCACCCGATCCTGGAAGGGATCAACACGTTCTTCCCCGGGCCCGGCGGGCGGGAAGTCGGGGACGGCCTGCCCAAGCTGCCCAAGCTCAACGGCTGCGTGACCGTGCCCGGCGTGAGGGGCGGCTCGGACGTGCTGATGGTGCATCCCACGCGGCGGAACGAGGCGGGTCCGCTGGTGGCGCTGGCGGTGGCAAAGGCGGTCGGGAAGGGTCGCAGCGGCGCGATGACCTTCGACACGACGTACCTGTGGGATCGACCGATGCGGGCGGCCGGCCAAAAGACGCCCTACCCCCGCCTGTGGGGTCAACTGGTGCGGTGGTTGGCCGGCGTGGACGCTAAATCGCGCCAGGCGCGCAGCGACGTGCTGGTTCGCCTCGAGCGGACCGACCTCCAGGCCGGGGAGCGGCTGGGGATTCGCGCCCGCGTGTGGGATCCCAAAGCTGCTCGCGGAGAGCAGCCCGAGGTCACCTGCCGCATCGAGCGTCTCGACGGGCAAGTCGGCCGATCCGAAGATGTCCCGATGATCGCCACGAAGCTCGCCGGCCGATACGAAGCGGACTTCACGCCGACCACCGCGGGACGATACCGCGTGCGGGTCGAGGCGAGGCGACCCGACCTCGAAGAACCCCTCGGAGCCGACCGGATGGACGTCCGCGTGACGCCGCCCAGCGCGGAGATGGACCGCCTGGCCCGCGACGATAAGCTCCTGGAGCAACTGGCCGACCACTCCGGGGGGCGGAGCGTGCTGCTGGCGGGCCTGCCGGACCTGGTGGACCACGTCACGAAGCTGCAGATCGGGCGCGACGGGCCCGCCGCCCGGGCCGAGATTGTCCCGCTGTACAACTTCCCAGGCCTGTTCGTGGTGCTGGTGGCGCTGCTTACCGCCGAGTGGCTGCTCCGCCGACGCTGGCAGCTGCAGTAGCGGCGCGAAGATCGGCCGAGCTGTCCGCGGTGGACAGCCCGGCCGGGGATTTCTTCGATCTGTTGGGGGTGCTGCGGATCAGCCGTCCTCGCCCTGGGCTTCCTTGAGCTTCTTCTCGGCCTGGGCGGCACGGGTCTCGGCGTCGGCGAGCTGTTCCTGCAGATCAGAGACCTTCTTGCGGAGGTCGGCGATTTCGGCCTTCGCCTTGGCCAGGTCGTTCTGGGTCTGCTTCAGGAGCGTCGTTGCCTCGGTGGTGGCCGCCTTTTGCGACTTCATGGCGGCCAACATCTTCTCGTTGTTCTTCTCGGCGCTCTTGAGCTCGCTGCGGGCGTCGTTGAGTGATTTCTGAAGCTCACCGGCCTCCTTCTGGGCGGCAACGAGCTTCCCACGGACCGCGTCGACCGCCTCGGTCTTCTCCTTGTCGGCCGACTCGAGCTTCTTGCTGAGTGTCTGGTTGCGGCTCTGGGCCTGCTCGAGGTCGCTCTGGAGGTTCTCGACCTTCACCGTCTTCTGGTGCAGTTCATCCTGCGTCTTGACCAGGCGATTGTAACAGTGGTCGTACTCGTCCTGGCTGACGCAGCCTCCGAGGACCATCGTCGTCGCGATCGCGGCGATCATCGCCAGGAATCCTGTGGTGCGCATCATGGTGGATACTCCTTTCTCCGTTGCCGGGGCAACGCATGCTGTCCAGTGGTTCGGTCTACGTGGCACGGGCGCGAACGCCCGTGTTCGGATGTCCTACCGACGGGCCGGGGTTCGCCTGGCCTGCGGCGAACAGGGGCCCTGAGCCCACACCACGCGCCGCCTGTTGTAGAATTCGGAAAACTCGAGGCCTCGGCGTAAGAGAAATTCCTCTTCGCTCCGTAAAGCCGCCTTCATTTCTGCCTTTCATCGGTGTCGCCGGGTCGCCAGGCGGGCGATCGCCGGTTCCGTCGACGGGCCGATTCGAGCATCCGCGCGAACCGGTCTGCCGTCTGCTTCTCGGCGGGCAACTCACCGAACGCCCGAAGCATCGGCGCGATGTCGCCGGTGGACAGGTCTCCGTGCTCCACCAGCGCCATCAGGCCCCGATAGAGCGATTTCTTGAGTTGTTCGATGTCGGGCGCGCCCGCTGCCATGTGCTTCTCTCCATGCCGGAATCCACAGGAATCATCGGATCAACCGGCGTCCCGGGCCACTGCGGCCTCAGGTTTTGCCGACCAACATTCCCGCTGGTCATCTCAATCGTCCCATATCCGCAAGGAGGGGCGCTTACTTGTTGTCTGATGTTTTTGCTGCCGCTGCCTTCTTCGCTGCTTCGGGGGCAGCCTGTAGCAGGATGCTCCGCATTAGGCGGTAGGCAGTGCCCGGATCGCTTCCGGTGCCCGGGTCGTAGCCGTCCACCTCGTAGCCCTGGTAGCCGACCAGACCGGCGGTGAGATCCTCGCGCGAGTAAACCACTGCCAGGCGACCATCCAGCTTCATGCCCCGCAGCTGCGGGCTCTTGACGCGCTCGGAGCCGAGGCGGAGGACGGTCTTGCGGCGATACTTCACGTCGCCCAGCGGGAAGGCCTTGTTATTGTAGAGCGGATCGTTGGACATGATCCGCAACACGGGCTGATCGAACATCTCGCGAAGTTCGGTCTTCATCGAGTCCTGGAACGCCTTCGAGCCGCCGGCGGCGTCGATCACCACCATGCCCCCTGCCTGGACGAAGGAGCGGATGGCCGATCGCTCGTCGTTGGAGAACTTCGCCTGTCCGACACCGGTGATCCAGGCGACCTCGGCCGTCTTGGCCGACAGCTTGGTCGGGTCCATCGGGTCGGTGACGTTTACCTTGATTCCGGTCTCTTTGAGCATGAGCCCCGCCATGCGCTGTCCCGCGAGGGGTTCGGGGTCGTAGTTGCCGCTGTGCTTCACCCGGGCGACGGTGATCGTGGCGACGGGCTTGGCGTCGATGTCTTCAGGCCAGTGCGACACGCCGCGGGTTCGCATCTTGAATGTGTCGGTCACGTAAGCGGAGATGTTGCTCATTGCCTCAAATGCGCGGGCACGAGAGGAGACCCGCTCCATTTGCCAGTGCAGCGAGAGGTCCTCATCGGTGTGGATCGCCAATGGACGAATGCCGTTGGAGACCATGTACATTTTCGGCCGACCGCGAAGATCATTTTGCAGCTTGCCCGAATAGAGCAGGTGGTCTTTCGGGACGGGCGTCAACTCGTACTTGGGGAAGAGCTTGGCGTAGGTTTTGCGGATCCCGTCGGCGAAGGGCTTGCCGTCGCATTCGGTGACCGAGAGAATCGTCCCGCCCTGGAGAACATAGCGACGGAGCTTCTCGATGTCGCTGGGGATCTCGGGCGAGGGGGCAACGTCGGAGAAGTTGGGTGCTTTGGCCCCGGAGATGTAGAGCATCGGCGCATCGTGCCATTCCCGCACGGGCACCTTGAGGTTGATGATCTGCCAGGCGACCTGCTGCTCGAACGTGCGGTTGTGGTAGCGCGTCAGGGCAGCACAGTCGCGCGGGCGGTTGTTCCAGTCGCCGTCAAACTCCAGCTTGTTCATCAATACCGGATGTCGTCCCCGCGCCAGGAACAGCAGCCCGTAGCTGGTTTCGATCACACTGCTCTTGCCGCCGCCCCAACTGCCGTTGTCCTTCTGCTTGCCCAGCAGGTACTTGGTGCCGAGTTTGAACCAGTCGGCCTTGCCGAAATACTTGTATCCGCTGGCCAACCCCACGCGCTCGATGCCGTAGAGGTAATAACCCGAATGGCTGCCTATTTGGATTCGACCGTCGTCGTCGGCGAAGTTGCGGTCGAACCAGTCCAACCCACGCTGGATCGCCGTGAAGTGGCTGGATGTTTTGCACTGGACGAACGCATCGGCGAAGAGGTTATCGAAGCACACGAACAGACTCGCCACACCGGCGGTGACCATGGTTCGGGTCGAACTATTTCCACTGGGACCGGCCGGGCCTTCCTTGCCGGACTTGTCCCATTTGTACGCCCATCCGCCGTCGGCATTCTGGGTCAAAAGCCAGTGGCGCATCACCGCCGCCCAGTACTCCTTGTCGATCTCCTCGTTGCCCAGTCGCCCGCCCCACACGCCCAGCAGGCCGTACTGGGCGTTGGAATGGTCGCCCGAGGAGTCCTGCTTTCCCTCCGAGCGGTAGCCATACGAGCCATCCTTGGTGGAGAGAACCAACCGCTTGGTCACCAGTCGAAGCTCCGGGCGGTACTTGCCCTGGGTCTTGCGGTTGGCGAGCATGAAGACGTTGCCCATCAGCCCGAGGGTGTAGGTTCCGGTCTCGCTCTTGGCGCCCTTGGCGAGGATCTCCAGTGCCGCCTTGAGCTCCTTCTTCTGGGGGTTCTCACCGGCCGAGAGCAGCGCGACGGTCGCCAGGGCGGTCGGCCCGAGCGGGTGCCAGTTCTTGTCTCCCGGGCCCTTGCCGTACTTCTTCCAGTGCCCGTTCTTCTGCCGGCTGTAGAGATAGTCCTTGGCCTGCTTGATGGCGCGGTCGAGGTTTTCTTCGGTGAACGTGCCGTACTTCGGGCCCGCCGCCGCGGGCGAAGCCAGAACCCCGCCCATCAGAAGGACTGCCACCAGCATCGTACATGCTGAACGTCTCATCATGACTCCCGTCCTCTCAGCCGTCGTTCCGGAGATCGGCCTCGATTGCCGTGGTCGGCGCCTGATCGGCCCGACACACCCATTGTATAAGACCCGCCATCGGCCCATCCGTTGGGCTTACCGGGCGGCTGTGTGCGATTTCTCCGAGGCCTTCCGTTGCAGCTCGGCGTCCATGAAGTCCTGAATGTCTCCGTCCAGGATTTTATCGGTGTGTGCGGATTTCAGCCCGGTCCGCTCGTCCCGCACCAGTTGGTAAGGATACAGGATGTACGAGCGGATGTGGTTCCCGAAGGCGATGTTGCCCTTGTCGCCGTACAGCTTGGCCAGGGCGGCGTCGCGCTTGGCCTCCTCGTGCTGATAGAGCTTGGACATCAGCATCTTGCGGGCCTCGGCGCGGTTTTTGTGCTGCGACCGCTCGTTCTGACACTGCACGACGATGCCCGTCGGCTGGTGAGTCAGACGGACGGCCGAGGAGGTCTTGTTGACGTGCTGCCCGCCGGCACCGCTGGCGCGATAGGTGTCCTCGCGCACCTCCTTGTCCCAGTCGACCTCGACCTCGACGTCTTCCAGCTCGGGCAGGACGTCCACCGAGGCGAAGCTGGTGTGCCGCCGGTTCTGGGCGTCGTAGGGGCTCACCCGCACCAGTCGATGCACCCCGCGCTCGCAACTGAGATAGCCGTAGGCGTATGGGCCCGAGACGTTGTAGGTCACCGATCGGATCCCCGCTTCCTCACCGTCGGTGCGGTCGACCTCGTCGACCTTGAAGTCGTTCCGCTCGAAATAACGCAGGTACATCCGCGAGAGCATCTCGGCCCAGTCGCAGCTTTCGGTCCCGCCCGCTCCGGCGTGTATCGAGAAGTAGCACGAGCCCTGATCGTGCCTGCCGTTGAGCAGCGTGCGCAGCTCCAGGCGGTCCAGCTCGCGTATCAACTGGTTGCTTTCGCGCTCGGCGTCTTCGAGGTCCTCGTTGCTGTCGGCTTCGACGGCCAGCTCGTGGAGCACCTGAACGTCTTCGATGCGGGCTTCGAGATCGCGCGTGGGCGCGACGACCGCCTTGGCGGCCTTGAGCTGCCCGACCACTTTCTGAGCGGTTTCCTGATCGTCCCAGAAGTCGGGGCTGGACATCCTCTTTTCCAGCTCGGCCATGGTGGCCTCTTTGGCCGGGACGTCCAGCGACTCGCTGATCGCCTCGATGCGAGTGGACAGTGATTCTATGTTCTGACGGATTGCTTCCGCTTCAGCCATGCGCTTATTCTCCCGCAGATATCCTACCAGACGGACCTGAACCCAACAAGCAAACCCGATGGTGTTTCGATGGGGTCGCCAAGCGCGGTTTGGCTTTGCATGCCCGCCGCGGTGCGGTATAACCGGCGGCAACCGGAAAGGAGCTGGATAGTGAGCAAACACTTCGCGGATCGGCTGACATCGGCCATCCAGGACAAGGGCGCACCGGTGTGCGTGGGGATCGATCCGAACATCGAGCGGTTCCCCGCCGAACTGGCGCGGCAGATCGACCCGTCCCAGCCGATCGGGACGGTTCGCACCTTCTGCATGGAGGTGCTGGAGACCGTCGCGCCGATCGTGCCCGCCGTCAAGCCGCAGATCGCGTATTTCGAGGTGTTCGGGGCCGCCGGGCTGCAACTGTACTTCGACGTGGTCGCCCACGCACGCAAGCTCGGGCTGATCGTCATCGGCGACGCCAAACGCGGGGATATCGGCTCGACGGCCGCCGCGTACGCCACCGCCCACCTCCAGGGCCCCGACGCCGTCGACGCCCTGACCGTGAATACCTACTTCGGTGCCGACGGGCTGGCGCCGTTCGTGGACGTCGCGACCCGCACCGGCAGGGGGATCTTCGCGCTGGTGCGCACGTCCAACCCATCCGCTGCAGTCCTGCAGGACCTCACCGACGCCGAGGGAACCCCCTTCTACGAACACGTTGCCGACCATCTCGCCGAGATCGGCCGGGCCGAGAAGTGCATCGGCCGGACCGGCCTGAGCTGCGTGGGCGCGGTGGTCGGAGCCACCTGGCCGGAGCAGGCCCGACGCCTGCGCGAGCGAATGCCCGAGCAGATCTTTCTCGTGCCCGGCTACGGCGCCCAGGGGGCGTCGGCCGAGGACTGCGCCGCCTCGTTCCGCGCCGACGGGACCGGCGCCATCGTCAATGCCTCGCGATCGGTCATCTACGCCACCTGCGAGGAGGGCTCGCCCTGGCAGGACGCCGTCGCCGCCGCCGCCCGGGCATTCGCCGCGGACATCGCCGCCGCCGTCCGACCCGCATGATGAACCCACGCCGCTCCAAAAGCCGAAACACGCGCCTCTTCGCACTGGGCAGCAAGCCTCCCGAGGAGCTGCTGCTGACGGGGCATACCTATCGGCTGGCGCGGGTCTTCAAGCACGACTTCTTCGCAGCCACCTGCCTGTACACCACGGACGAACCCGGCGCGGAGTTCCCTCGCGTGGTCGTCAAGTTCGGGCGGGAGCAGGACTTCCTTGGCCTGCCAACCGACTGGCTGGGCGTGTGGAACCGCCGGCGGGAGGAGGCGATCTACCGTCGCATCGCGGGGGTGGACGGAACGCCAAGATGGATCGGCCGGGTGGGCGGTACCGGCTACGCCATCGAATATATCGACGCGGTTCCGCTGGACCACCTCGACGCGCCACCGCCGGGATTCTTCGATCGGCTGCGGGAACTGATGGACGCGATTCACGCACGCGGGGTGGGCTACTGCGACTCCAACAAACGCTCCAATATTCTCGTGGACGATGCCGGTCAGCCCTACCTGGTGGACTTCCAGCTCTCGCTGCATCGTCGCGAGAACTGGATTTGGCCGTGGCGGCAACTGATCGACCGCGTGGTGGACTACATCATCGATCGCGACCTCTACCACCTCTACAAGCACAAGCGCCGCCTCGCCCCCGATCGGCTGACGCCCGAGGAAGACGCCCTCTCCCGCAAGCGGACCGGGCTGCACCTGCTCCACCGCAAACTCACCAAGCCCTGGCGGACGCTGCGGCGGCGATTCCTCAGAGCGCAACACCGCGCCGGGCGACTCCAGAGCCCCACCGCCGAGATGGAAGACCACCATCAGCCCGAAAAGGCCACCTGGCGCGACAGCAGCAACGACGGGGACTGAAATTCCGCTCCACCGAGGCGACGGCAGGACGATCACATGGGGCGCGACTGGTGCTCTTCCAGCAAGTGGTAGAGCTCCGGGCCGGTGGTGACCCGGGCGATCTTCGCCCGGAGCATGTCCATGCTGAGCATACGCGAAAGCTTCGCGAGGGCCTGGATGTGCGGGCCGGTCTTCTCCAGCGGGCTCAGCAGCAGGGCGATCAGCGTCACCCCCTGCCCGTCGGGGCCGGCGAAGGGGATCGGCGCCGGCGCCCGCCCGATGGCCAAGACCAGTTGTGAGACAGCCGGCGTCTTGCCGTGAGGAAACGCCAGGCGGTTTCCGATGGCGGTCGAGCGGGTCTGCTCGCGGTCGAGCACAGCCGCCAACGCCGCCTCGCGGTCGCTGAGACATCCGTCGGCGTCCAATACGTCGATGAGTTCCTCGATGGCGCCCTGCTGGGTGGACGCCTCGAGGGGAACCTTGATGCGGGAAGGGGTGAGGATGTCCGTCAACGGCATAAGGTCCGACCTCTCTTGGTGGCGGGGGGCTCTGTTCTGTGCTTCTGCCTGTTCACTGGACCATGGTCAGCTTGCGGGTATAGGCCCGGTATGCCCGATCGAACGCGTCGAGGTCGGGCTCGATGTATGCCCGGAACAGGGGAATCGCCACGGTGCGGTTGTACACCAATCCGCGGCGTCGGAGCAACCGCATGCCCGCCGGCGTCATGCCCAGCTTCACGTGCAGCGAACCGACCCGGGCGTCGCGCAACAGCCGTTGCATGCCCGCACGGTATCGCGGGACCGAGCGAATGTACTGCACCAGCGCCCAGAGCTGCCCGTAATACCCGACGGCCTTTGCGGTGTGATCGGTCGAGACCGCCTCCTGGGAGTGGCGTTTGAGCAGGTCGGGCAGATCCAGCCAATACCCCCGCGTGATCGCCTGCCGGGCGGCGTTGAATCGCCCGACGTTGCGGTCCTGGGTGAATACCACCTTGTCTTCGCGAATCTCGAAGCCCTCGGCGGTGGTGCACAACCCCTCCTCCAGCCACAAGGGCAGCGCGTCGGTAAGCTGATGGCGGAAGAACTGGTGGAGCCCCTCGTGGGCGGCCACCGAGAGGGTTCCCTGCAGGCCGATGTCCCAGAAAAAGCAGGTTTCCTCGTAACAATACCCGCCGGCCTCCAGCGGGATGCGTCGGCCGATGACGTGCTCGGTGAGGTCCGCCCACTGGGCCCGGGTCGCCATCAGGTAGATGGTCATCGGCTCGTCCACCGGGCGTTCAGACAGGCCGGTCAGGCGGAGGTAGTTGTCGTAGCTGGCCTCCATGAAGCCTGGGATGGTCTCCAGCAGGCGGTCACGCCGAACGGTGGTGAAAATATGATATCGCCGGGTCCGGAGAATGGCGCCGCTGCCGCGCGAGAGGGTCCACACATTCCGCTGCACGCCGGTGCGCAGCGGATAGGATGCCTCCGGTGGGATGGGTCTGCTCTCACAGCCGATCGACCCGAGGGCCCCCAGCAGCAGAATGAACGGAATAACTCGTCGCATGGCGTCGTCTATTGTATCGGACGATAGGGCCGAAAAGGTCTTGTCGAGCAGGGATTTTCGCCCGTATCATATGGGTCGGACTCAGAGATGAGGGAATCGTCTGCCCGCCGTGCACGTCGCAATCAGGAGATAACCATGAAAAGACTCACCGCCGCGCTCGTGCTTGTGATGTGCGTCACCGCAGCCGGGGCCGCCACACCGCCCCCGCTGTCCGACCGTCTACCGGGCGACACGAAGGCGTATCTGGGCTGGTCCGGGCGGACGATGGCCTTTGAAGGCTCGCTGCTGGGGCAACTCCTCGGCGAGCCGTCCGTGGAGAAACTCCTCGCAGCGATCAAGAAAAGCGCCGAAAAGTCGCTCTCCGACGACGCCCAGGAAAAGCTCTTCAAGCATGGCTGGTCGATGGCGCTGACCGCCTGGCAGCACCCCGCCACGATCGCCCTGACCGACCTGCCCGTCCACAAACCCCAAGGCAGAGGGCCCGTCCCCGGTGTGCCCGGAGCGGTGGTGCTGATCGATCTGGGCAAGGACCAGCCCGCCTTCAAGAAAGACCTCGACGGGCTCATCGACGCGATCGACGAGAACGTGCCCATCGTCGAGACGCACGTGGGTGAGTTGCCCTGCCGGACCATTCGGCTGGGCGAGGAACTCAACCTCCATTTCGGGTTCGATAAGACGACGTTCTTCCTCACCACCCGCAAGGATGTGCTGGAGGCCGTCCAGGCTGTCCGGGCAGAAGAGTCGCTGGCGAGCAACAAGGAATTCATCGGGTGCATGAAAGACGTCGGGCGTGAGAATCTGCAGATGGCCCTCTACGCCGACGCCGATTGGCTGATGAACTGGGCAGTCCGGTTGGCACCGAAAAGCGGCGATGGCCCGGATGTCACCAAGATTCTCGCCTCGGCCGGCCTGGACAAAGTCACCGCGCTGGCGGGGGCTACGAGCATCGTGGACCGCAACATGTACACCCGAGCCCGACTGTTCACCCCCGCCCCGCACACCGGCCTGATGCGCGTACTGGCGACCGATCCACTGACCGACGACGACTTGGCGGGCATCCCCGCCGACGCCGATTTCGCGCTGGCCGCCAAGATGCCCCTGGACACGCTCTACTCCGAGACGCACCGCTTCAGCAGTGCGGTGACGAGCGACCCCAATGCGATCACGGGCATCGAAGCGATGGTCAAGCAGGCCACCGGGCTGGATGTGAAGGGCGATATCGTCGACGCCCTGGGCGATACGTGGGTGCTGTGCAGCGCCCCCTCCCGCGGAGGGTTTCTCACCGGCACGTCGCTGAGCGTCACGCTGAAAGACTCCCGCAAGGCGGCCGCCACGGTCGGAGAGATCGAAGCGATGATCCGAAAACACGCCCGGCAGGCTGAGCAAGCCGGCGCCTCGCCGTGGTCCCGCCCGACGATTCCCCGCCTGCACACCCGCAAGATCCCGCGCGCGGAGATCACCACCTGCACCTTCGAGGGCAACATCGGACTCAGCGCGATCTCGCCGTCCTGGACACTCTACAAGGACAAGCTGCACGTGGCGCTTTGGCCTCAGGTGGTGCAGAGCATCGTCGAGACCAACGGGAGCAACACCCCGCTGACCGCCGACGAGACGTTCAAGGCCTACCGCAAGCGAGTCACCGCCAAGCCGATCGCCCTGACGTGGGTGAACACGCCCTCGCTGCTCAAGCAGGTCTACAACGTGGGCATGGTCGGCTGGTCGATGGGGTCGGCCCAACTGACGCAGATGACCGGCGTGGAGTTCCGCCCGGGTTGGCTGCCGCCGCTGAAGACCCTTCAGAAGTACATGCCCCCCTCGATCTCGGCGGTATCCATGGACGCCAACGGCGTCCTGATGGAACACTTCGGCCCGATGCCCAGCACCGGAATGGAAATGGTCAACACCCAGGCTCTGGCGGTGAGCATCCTCCTGCCCTCGCTGCACCAGGCACGCAACCGGGCCAAGCAGGCCGTCTCCATGACCCGGCTGAAGGGGCTGGGGACAGCCATTGCGCTCTACCAGAACGAGCACAATGACACGCTTCCACCAACCCTCGATGTGCTGGTCCGGGAGGGATTCATGGGTGGCGATCAGGTCCAGAGCCCATTCAGCAACACACCCTTGGAATACTCGAAGGACCGCGGTTTCAGCCGCGAGCCCGATTACGTCATGCTGCAGCTTGGTGACACGACGGGTATGCCCGGAAACACGATCCTGGCTTACGAACGCCCGGAGTTCTACAACAAACGGGGGACGATCGTGCTGCAACTGAACCAGTCGGTCCAGTGGATGACCATGGAAGAATTCCAGGCCGCCATGAAGAAGACCCGGGCAGCCATCAACAGCAAGTAGACGCAACGGGGCGTCAGATGCGCGGGAACCGCACCGGCGTGGGGACGCCCAGCGGCATCCGGGCTCCCCTGCAACCCATAGACCAAGCGGCGCCCTGCGCAGACGCAGATGCGTCATTTTGCGCGAAACGAGGCTCGTTTTGCGCAAACCACGCCTTTTCAGGGGGATGAGTGTGTCCTATAATGGAGTGTGACGGTCGAGCGACTCTCGGGCCATGACGAAACCGTCGGACCTGCCCCGAAATTCCCGGATCGACGAACATGGCAGGCTGTTTTCTGGTATGATATAGTGTTGCACCGCATATGTGGCTTGCGGGTATCGCATTCATACCATCCATTCCCCGGCCACTGGTTGCATCCGTATCGCCCCGCTTTGGGGGCACCGAGACGTTGTCGTACCGGGAGAAACAAATGTCTGATCGACTGAGATGGATCCGCTGCCTCTGCATCGGGGTGGCGCTGTTGCTGTGCGCCGCCGTCACCCACGCCAATACTGCATCGACCCCCACCTTCGCGCCGAAGAGCACAGGCGACGACTCCAATACGCAGCACCTCTACGGCAAACGCGTGGACGAGGCCATCGCCAAGGCCCAGGAATACCTCTTCAGCAAGCAGAACAAGGACGGCAGCTGGGACGAGTTCAAGGCGTGGGGCCATAAGTACCCCGTCGGACCGACCGCCATGATTACCTACGCCCTGCTGGAGAGCGGTGTCAGCCCGCAGGACAGCAGGCTGAAGAAAGCCCTCTACTGGCTGGTCGAAGCCGACACCGACCAGACCTATGAACTCGCGTTCCGCGCCAGCGCATATAGAGCGGCGATGAAGAGCACCAAGGGCCTCTACCGCAAGCCCCTCCGGCGGGACATGGCCGTCCTGGTGCGAGGCTCGATCCGCGGGGCATATGGCTATCACGCCCCGCCCAGCAAAGAACGTCTGAAAAAGAAGAAGTACGTCTGGGACCACTCCAACAGCCAGTATGGCCTGCTGGGCGTCTGGGCGGGGTTGCTGGCGAATGAGGAAGTTCCACGCGGATACTGGCAGATGGTGATGGACCACTGGCGCAAAAACCAAAAGCCCGACGGTGGCTGGGGGTATCGCCCGGACCTCAACTGGAAGAGTTCCCCGGCGATGACCGCAGCGGGGCTGGCGAGCCTGTTCGTCTGCTACGACAACCTCTACGTCAACCAGTTCGTCCACTGCAAGGGAAATACGGAGTTCCCGCCGATCCAGCGTGGCCTGGACTATTTCCAGAAGAATTTCCAGAAAGATGGTGGAGCGAAGTTCTTCTACCACGTCTACGGCGTGGAACGCGTCGGACTGGCGTGTGGCTACAAGTACTTCGGCAAGACCGACTGGTACAAGTGGGGTCTGGAGGAAATCCTCGAAAAGCAGCGAAACGACGGCGGCTGGAAGAGCAAGGGCAACCACTCCGGAAACGACGAGACCGCCTCCGCCTATGCGCTGCTGTTCCTCATCCGAGGCCGAAACCCGGTGCTGTTCAACAAGCTGCAGTACGATGGCGACTGGAACAATCGCCCCCGCGACGCAGCCAGCGTGACCCGATGGATCAGCGACAAGACCGAGCGAACCGTCGCCTGGCAGATCATCAAGCTCGCCGTGCCCGTCGAGGAGTGGCACGACGCGCCGATCCTGTACATCGCCGGTTCGAAGGAACCCACCTTCACCGACGAAGAGATCCAGAAGCTTCGCGAGTACGTCCTGCAGGGCGGGACGATCCTCTCGGCCACCGAGTGCAACGGGCCGGGCTTCCGCAAGGGCATCCGCAAAGCCTACGCCAAGATGTTTCCGAAGTACGAACTGACGCCGATGGCCCCGGACCATCCGATCTACTCGGTGTACCACCAGCTCCGCGGCAAGCCGAAACTCTTCCGGATCTCCAACGGCGTTCGGCCGTTCGTGATCCACACCGACGAGGACATGCCCCTCAGCTGGCAGATGCAGCGCGTCTCCTCCCAGAGTCGCCATTTCGAGGCGGCCGCCAATATTTACATGTACGTCACCGACCTGGGAACGCTGCATAACCGCGGTGTGACCTATTGGCCGGAGAAGCCCAAACGAACGCCCGGCAAGACGGTCAAGCTGGCCCGGCTGAAACACAGCGGCAACGACGACCCCGAACCCTATGCCTTCAAACGGTTTACCCGACTGATGGCCAAGCACAACCACGCCAAGGTCGAGCTGGACGGGCCGATGGCGATCTCATCGCTCTCGCAGAAAAGCCCGGACATCGTGACGCTGACGGGGACCGGGTCGTTCTCGCTCACCGAAGAGGAGCAAGCCGCCCTGAAGAAGTATGTCGACGGCGGCGGGACGCTCTTCGTCAACTCCCTGGGAGGCAACGAAGCCTTCGCCGACGCCGCCCGGAAAGCCCTCCGCTCGATGTATCCCAACACCCCGCTGCTGCGGACGCTACGAAGCTCGGACCTCTACAACATGGAGGGGCTGGCCATTCGCGAGGTGTCGTACCGACCCTACCGAAAGGGCAGCAACCGACAGAATCGCACCTACAAGACGCCGCGCCTCCGCAGCCTCACCATCGACGGCAGGGACGCGGTGATCTTCTCGGAAATCGACGTCGTCGAAGGGCTGCTGGGCATTCCCATCTTCGAGGCCGACGGCTACACCCCCGCCAGTGCGTTCGAGTTGATGCGGAACATCGTGCTCTACGCGGAGAAACACTGAACCACCCCGACGGATCCACCCGACGCGGCGGTGCCCCTGCGGTATCGTCGCGTTGTTTTTTTCGCCGGACCGCGCAGGCCTAGCCGGCGTGGGCCCTTCTGCGGGCGCGCCGATTGAGCACGACATCCGCCACCAGGAGCACACAGGCCCCTGCCGCGAGTGCGAGTGAGGCGCATTGCATGCCCCCTCGGACCGTCGGGCGGAAGGTCCATCCGGATGCGGCGAACACCGCCAACCCCGCCAGGCCGGCGGCCACCGCGAGGTTCAAGAGAGTCGGCCGAGCCGGCGAGCTCAGCCGGCGGCGCATCGCCCACTGGGCCAGCAGCACCTCACCGGTCAACACCGCCAGTTGCAGCTCGTAGCCACCCGCGTCGAAGTAGAATGTCTGCTGCCGCCACATCGTCGCCGCCAGCAGCGCCACCGGCAACCAGACCCCCGCGAGCATCACGCGTCCACTTGCCCCGCAGACCAGCGCCCCGCTGAGCACCGCCGCAGCCGGGATGCGCAGATCGCCCACCAGGGCGGCGGGAACGGGCGTGCTGCCGTAGTCGATCAGCCAGGCCGCCCCGCCTGCCGCCGCCAGTGCGCCGCTGGCTGCCAGCGCTACCGCCAGACCGACGCGACGGGTCCGCGGGGTTCCCGACCCCGCTTCCCACCCCGAGACCAGCACCAGCGCGAGCATGACCACCGCCCAGCAACCGGCCACGAAGAGCATGCGCGTCAGCAGCACCACGGGCAGCCCATGCAGGTTTCGCTCCTCCTCCGGGCCGGTCTGTACCAGGTCCATGACGTTGGCCTTCCAGGCTTCGAAGGTGAACTCCGGAATGACGATCGCCTCCCCGCCGCCCGCCAGCCAATGTGTCGCCCACAACGCGCCGGCGGCCACCAGCAGCGTAACCAGCGGGCTGGGAACCCGCCCCCAGGCCGAGCACACTCCGTTGACCAGGCCAAGGACTGCTCCTACCCCGATCGCGGCCATAAACGCCGCAGCCGGCAACCAGCCGGCGTTGATCAGCGTAGCCGCCACCGCCCCGCCCAGCGCCATCACACCCCACACGCCCAGATCGATCGCCCCGCGCCGCATCGCCAGCACCATCCCCATCGCCGGCAGGAGCATCGCGCCGGCCATCTGCGCCTGGAAGTTGGTGAACCCGCTGCCTTCGCCCAGGTTCCAGCCGGGCAGCAGCAACGCACACACGCCCGCCAGCAGGGCGGTGACAGCCAGGTCCATGCGCCACGGGTGGGTCATCTTGCCCGGGCAGAGTTTTTCCTCCAGGAAGCTCATGTCGTTACAGCCATCCCGTCATCTGTGCCAAGCGTCGGCTGTATTCGATGAAGTTGCCCCACGAGACGTCGGCGGGCACGCCATGGTCGCAGCCGGGAATGAACCCGCCATCGTCCACCTCCGGGCGAACCTGCGGGTCACCGGACTCGGCAGGGTCTGCGCCGATTTCCTCCGGCAGGGCGAGCATCCAATGGACATCGTCCGGCAGACCTTCGCTTCGCCAGCGTTTCAGCGTGCTTTCGCGCGGGCCTCCCGGTGTGAAGGGGATGCGGTCGGGTTGCCCGAAGGTGAGCGTCTGGATGAAGCGTTCGCGTGGCGTCATGTCGGTCCTCTACCGGTTGCTGCGAGCGGGCATTGTACGGGCTGAGCGTCGCGGCGGAAACCTTTGGCATTGGATGGCGCGCCCCGGGTTCCCCCCAGTCGGCCGCCGGGAGGGAGCGACATTCTTTCCGCCCCGTTGGGGCGAGGGATCCCTCTGTGAATCGAGCATCGGTCCCAAATCGTAGGGCCCGCAACTTGTTGCGGGCGAGATAACTGAACGGGGGCAAGCAGGGCGAAACGGACCACGGACCGCCCTGCCACCCATTCCTGTCGCAAACGCCGCCCGGAGGGGGCGCGGGGGGCTTGAGCATCGCGCAGACGAAGAGTACTCTGCACGCAGACCCGCATTGACTCGGAGGAACCCCATGGCCTTGGCGCAAATCCATTTCCGGAGCAACTCGATTCGCAAGGAAACCGCCCTCAACGTCCTGCTGCCCGAAAGCGGCGACGGGCCCTTCCCCGTGCTCTACCTGCTGCATGGGCTCAGCGACGACCACTCCGCCTGGATGCGGTACAGCAGCATCGAGCGGCAGGTGTGCGATCTTCCGCTGATCGTGGTCATGCCCGACGGCTACCGCAGCTATTACGTAAACGACCCGCGCCCGGAAGGCCTGGCGTTCGAGGATCATATCATCAAAGACGTCGTGGGGTTCGTGGACCGCACGTTCCCGACCATTCCAGGCCGCGACGGCCGAGCGATTGCCGGACTGAGCATGGGCGGGTACGGGGCGATGGTGCAGGCGATGCGACACCCGGAGATGTTCTGCGCCGCGAGCTCACATTCCGGGGCGCTGTCGTTTGTGACGTGCAATTACGATCGGCCGGGCCTGCGCGAGCTCCCCCGGGCCCTGAAACGCGAGGACTACGACCCAGCCACGCTGGCCGAGTCGCTGGTGGACCGGCCTGATCGCCCGGCGCTGCGTTTCGACTGCGGCGTGGACGATCATCTGCTGGATCACAGCCGAGACCTGCACGCTACGCTGAAATCGCTGGGAATCGAGCACGAATACGCCGAGTACCCCGGAGCGCACACCTGGGCGTACTGGGACGAACATGTGCGCGAGACGATCAGCTTCGTCACGAAGCGATTTGGCGTTTCGGGAACTCCGCGGGGATAGCCCGCCGACCCAGCTGCCGAAGGACTGTGCGGATCTCGCACAGCAGGCGCTCGCGCTGAACGGGCTTGGAGACGTATCCGTCCATGCCGGCGTCCAGACAGCGCCGGCGGTCTTCGCTGGTGGCGTTTGCGGTCAGCGCGACGATCGCGATGTGCTCGCCCGAGCCCTTCTCACGCCGACGGATCTGACGGGTCGCCTCCAACCCACAGACTTTGGGCATCTGAATGTCCATGAGGATCAGGTCCCATACGCGCTTGGCGGCGGCCTCGATGGCCGATCGGCCGTCGGATACGATTGTCACCGAATGGCCGTCCCGGACGAGCATCGCCTCGGCGACCCGGGCGTTGATCCGGTTATCCTCCGCCATCAGAATGTTCAGAGCGTCGGCCATCACACTCACCACATGGACCCTGGAGCAAGCCGCAAATCCTTCCACCGGGACCGGAAACAATACTCCATTGGGACGTTTTCAGGTCTTTCCTGTTTATCGACTCTTCGCGGGCTGAAATTGAGTAAGTCCACGGAGAATATGGCCCATTAACCTTTTTATATTTCATGGCTTAAGAAGATGATGCCGAAGACGGCGCATCGACGTCATGGCAGGTGGGCGCGTGAGAACAGTGCAGCGGGAGAGGGGGAGATCCGAAACACCGCCCCGAAGGGCTCAGCGAAGAAGGTTGTTGTGGAACGCCGTCGAGAACGCCGGGGTAAACTGCGGCCCGCGGGCGTCGTAATCGCCGGGCAGATAGACACGGTCAGCGGCGACCTCGGCGATGCGCTGCAGCCGCTGGGTGAGCCCCACCACCGTCTGGAAGACGTCCACCGTGGGATTCGTCCGGCTGAAATCACCCATCAAGCACACCACGATGCAGCCGGTGGGTGTGTTCCGGCCGGCGGAATCCTGCTGACGGATCCACAGATCGGTCGCTTCCACGCGGGCGAAAGGGTCTCCGTCGCCGTCGGTCTCGATGCGGACGATCAGATGGGCCGATGTTGGCGGGGTTTTGGAGGAGTCGGCCGACTCCAGCACGATCGAACGCCACTTTTCCGGCTGAACCGGGACGCGCGTCTGGCTGAGGGCCTGGAAATGATCCTTCGCCGGGGCGACGATCGTCGCGAAGTCATTCACCGACGAGCCGACCGGATCGGTCTCCAGGAGCATCAAAGAGAACGTCCCCGCGGTCATCGCCACGACCAGAGCGGCCAGTGTCCGAATTGTTCGCGGGCTCGCCATTGCCTCGACTCACTTCGACAGAAGGGGGAACAGAACCGTCTGAATCTACCTTATCCTTTCTATCGGCAGCAGACAACCATGTGGATAAGCAAATTGACGAAGAATTCCCATATCCGGGGTGGGTTTGCTCTCACCGCCGACACGGGATCCACCCAGGGCGAGCGGGGCGGTTCGGGCCGGCTCAGGTCGATGCCGGTTCATCGGCGCCGCCGGTGGTGCCCATGGCGTCGGAGGATCGCAGCAGGTCGAGTTCTTCCAACGCCGAAAGGGCCGCCTTCTGCTCGGCGTCTTTCTTGCTCTTGCCCCACGCGCTGGGAAAGTGCCTGCCCTCCACCGAGACCGCCACCTCGAAGCATTTGGCGTGGTCCGGACCTTTCTCGTCCAGCAGCACATACTGGGGCGTGGCGTTCCACTGCCTCTGGGCTGCCTGCTGCAGGCGGGACTTGTAATTCAGGTGGTGCTGATTCTCCAGCGCTTCCTGGATGGCCGGCTCGAGATAGCGGATCACGAACGCCTCGGCTGCGTCGAACCCGCCATCGACATAGATCGCACCGATGATCGCCTCGAACAGCGCCGCCGCCACCGACATCGGGACATCGTCGGCAGACCCCAGCCCCTTGCCCAGCGAGACGAATTCGCACAGGCCGATGTCCAGGCAGATCTCGGCGCAGGTCTTCCGCGAGACGACCGACGATTTGATCTTGGTCATCTCCCCTTCGAGCATGCCCTCGTCGTCCAGCACGAAAAGGCGATGGCAGGTAACCAGACCCAGCACCGAGTCGCCCAGAAACTCCAGGCGCTCGTTGCTGTCCACCCGGGAGGCCGCCACCGACGCGTGCGTCAACGCCAGAGAGAGAATGTCCGGATCGTCGAAGCGATACCCGATCACGTCCTGACAACGATCAATCAGATCAGAATCCACGTGCGTACCCGTCTGTTCGGTGACGCTTGCGGGGTCTGTCCGCCGGCATGCCCACACGGGCCTGCAGAACACCGGCGGCGGAAAGACCCTGAAAGCGCCGGCCGCATTCTATCACATTATCGGAGAATTCCCAGTCTCGATTCCACACCAATCGACCAATGTCAATTGAATCACCCCCTCCCAGGGAGCTACAATGGCACCCATGGCCGCCGATCAGGACATCCGAAACGTCGACCTCGCGTCGCTGACGATCATCCACTATCCACACCCCACCCTGCGCGAAACCGCCAGGGAAGTGGAGCACCCGTCCCACCCGGCTGTGGCGGAACTGGTCGAGCGGATGTTCGAGCTGATGTTCGCCAACCACGGAATCGGGCTGGCCGCTCCACAGGTGGGCCTCAGCGCCCGGTTGTTCATCGGGAGCCCGACGTTCGAAGAGTCCGACCGGCGTGTGTACATCAATCCGAAAATCATCGCCGTCGACGGCTGGCAGGAAGGCGACGAAGGCTGCCTGAGCTTTCCCGAGATCCATACCAAGGTCAAACGCTACCAGACCGCCACCATCCGGGCGACAGGGCTGGACGGGGAAATCTTCGAAGAAACCGGCACGGAACTCACCGCCCGCCTCTTCCAGCATGAGTACGACCATCTCGAAGGCAGGCTGCTGGTGGACCGCATGGGCAAGCTGGCGAAGATGTCCTACCGCCGCCAGCTGCGAGACCTCGAAGAGACCTTCACCACCCAAGGCTGACCCGCCCCCGCGCCCTACCCCTTGATCTCGCTCACCGCCCGCGCCAGCCGAGCGTACTCCCCGGGCGTGATCTCGCCGCTGCGGGCATCGGGGTTCACACCCACCCGCGCAATCGCCTCGCCCATATCGGCCGACGCAATCGGGCTGCCGCGACGCTTCGCCACCGAGCTGAGCTTCTTGCGGCGCTGCCCCATCGCCAGGGCCAGTACTTCGCAGAGCCTGTCGATGTCGGGAATTCTCTCGGCAGCGGCGGGGTCGAAGTCGATCCGCAGCATCTGCGAGTCCACCTTCGGGCGTGGCCAGAACGCCGTCGGCGGCAGCACCGGACCGGCCTTGGCGTCTGCCAACAAGGCCACCAGCACGCTGACGATACCATACGCTCCACCGCCCGGCGGGGCGATGAGACGCTCGGCCACCTCCCGCTGCACCGTAAAGGTGAGTCGCTCGAAGGCGACCAGCCCGCACGCCCCGGCCACCATCCGACGCCAGGTGTCGATGAGGCATTGACTGATCAACGGCGTGGCGATGTTGTACGGCAGGTTGCTGACCATGTGCACCTGTCCGCTGAGATGCCGCGTCACCTCGGGCGCCAGTTCGTGCTTGCCGGCCAACACGTCGCCCTCGATCAGCGTGAAGTCCTCCCGCCCGGCGAAGCGTTTGCGCAACACAGCCGACAGGCCCCGATCGATCTCGGCAGCCACCACACGGTCGGCCCGATCGAGCAACTCCTCGGTCAGCGAACCGGTACCCGGGCCCACCTCCAGCACAGCCGCCCCGGGTGGCACGTCGGCCAACTCCAGCAGCGACTGCATGTAGTGATGATCGTGCAGGAAGCACTGCCCGTACCGCTTGCGCGGCGAGAGACCCGCCGATTCCAGCACCGTCCGGATTTCACTGATCGTCTGCATTGAGCCTCCCGCCCATATAGCGTGCCCGAGGCGTCACTCGCCGCCCGAGGCGCGGGTGAGCTTTACCGAGGCGATCCCGCCGGCTTCAATGGCCACGGAGACCGCTCCGTTGCGCAGGCTCGCTGCCGGCTCGGGCGTCGGCCGTTCCAGGAAGTCCACCGACGTCGCCTCGTCGAAGGTACCCAGCAGATCGGCGTTGAGCGTCACCCGGGCGGTCGCCTTCCGCGAGGAGGGGTTCATCAGGCGAAGCACCAGGCCACCACCGTCCTCGGCCACCTTCACCGCCGAGAGCACCACCGACGCGGGCGTTACCTTGCTTACCGCGTCGGCCTCCGCGGGCAGCGACGCCTCCGGATCGCCATCGGTGGTCACCACCTGCAGGCGATGATGGAACGCCTCAGCCGACCGGGTCAGATCTGCCGGCGTGGGCGACCCGTCGTGAGGCTGAATCGCCAGGCGCATCTCGTGATCCCCCAGTTCGGGCAGCGGATCGGGATCGTAGCTGGAGCGGATCAGATTCACGCGCAACGTATTGCCGTCCAGCGAATGCCCCGCCTGACCCGAGTTGTACACCGCCAGGCCCATAGGTCCGTCGCGACCGTCTCCGACGACGTTCGCCCACCGCAGGGCGGGCACTTCCTGACCCTCGTGCTCCTCGCGCTCGACCTGCCCGAACGGAATCTCGTAGCGGGCGACGCCCTTTCGCAGGTTCATCGGCAACGCCAGTCGCAAGCCCGGAATGCCCTTGTCCGCGTCGCCCGTTTCCAGCCAGCGGATCGCCAGGTGCAGCTCCAGCGACCGACTCTGGCTGGTGAGAATGAACGACGCGGTCACCGTCGACCGCTCGATGGGGATCTCCGCAGCCAGCACACCCACGTGCGGGCCCCTGGCGACCGTCTTGAGCCGCTTGCCCGGCAGCGGGGCCGGGCCGAAACGGTCCACCGTCAGCGGGGAACGCTGCTCCTTGAGCGGATGGATCTTCCAGCTGCTCATTCCGCCGGGCCGTTCGACGACGTACTCCAGCAGGGCCGTCGGTTCGTCACTTGGGGCGAGGTCGCGCCCGGTGTGTTTGTCCACCAGCTTGGTGATCCCCGCGGTGAGCGGATCGAACTCGACGCGCAGGTGCTGGTTCTCCAGCCAGGTGCTGCCGCAGGTGACCCCGGGCGTGAAGCCCTCGACTTCCGGCGCCATCGGCCGAGCTGGATAGTTGTCCAGCACGGACCGGTCGAACTCACCGACCGGCTCGATCGCCGCCGAGGTGTAGCCCATCGCCCCGACGGTCAGAGGCAGCGCAACGGTGACGTATCGGTGCCCCAGCCAGCTGCCCTCCCCGACCCGCTGGGCGGGCACCTTCGTCCCGTCCGCCAGGGTCACGAGGAACGTGCTGTCGTCCATGTTGGTCACCGCCGGCCAGAGACCACTCTCCCACAGGGGCACGATCGCCAGGTCGTCTCGCAGATGACCGGCCGGGTTGAAGGCCACGATCTTGCGAGGCCAATCCACTCCGTGCGGGCCGGTAGACATCTCGCCGGGTTGCCCGACAGCGCCGGCCCCCAGTCCGCCGCCGGTGGCGTTGCGCTGCCACAGGACGCGGTCATGCTCGGATCGGCTGGGCGGGGAGAAGGAGAAGTCCACCTGGTTCGCCAGCGACCGCAAAGCCGTGGTCTTCACCGTGTCGGTCTCGGTAACGGTGTGCTGAAATTCGCCGAGGTGAAAGTCTCGCGTCTCGGTGACGCCCGAGCCGGGCAGAATGTCGTGGAAATGCCCCAGCAACGTGCGCACCCAGGCGTCCCGCAGCGTCCGGGCGGGGTAGCTCGCCTCGTCGGCAGCCCAGTGCAGCGAGGCGGCGTGCTCAGCCTGCATGCACAGATGCTCCGCCCGGCGGTTGGTCCGCTTGATGCGCGACTGGGAGGTGTAACAACCCGGGAACTCGACGTTCAGCTCGCCGGTGACCTCCTCCCAGCGTTTCCCCTCAGCCTCCAGCAGGGAGTACCACTCGTCGATCCCGCCGAACTGCAACGTCGGATAGATCGGCCAGGAGTTCATCTCGTGGATCCGCATCAGGTCGCGCCGCGTGGGTCCGCCGCCGTGATCGCCCACGCCGAACACGTACAGCCAGTCGCGCAGACCCGTCCGCCTGCAGAACCGCGCGAAGGCGTCCACCGAGGCCGGTCGGACCTCGTCGTTGTACCAGGTGTATTCGAGGTTCACCAACACGCGCGAGCCGTCCGGGCCGACCCACCAGAACACCTCCGGCGGGCGGGGCTGACCGGGCCGGCAGCAGTAATACCGCGTGACGCCCCCGCGATTCAGCACCGCCGGTATGCCGGCTGAATGCCCGAACGCGTCCGGTTCCCAGTCGATGTTCACGTCCTCGGGTGAGAGGTCCAAATGCTCAGCCATCCACTGACGGGTGTACAGCAGGTGGCGCGAGAGGGCCTCCCCGGAGACGATGTTCTTGTCGCCTTCGACCCATTGGCTGGCGGCGACGTCCCATCGGCCTTCCTTCACTCGCTGCCGGATGCCCTCGAAGATCTCCGGGCACCACCGCCGGGCGATCTCGTAGACCGACGCCTGCGATTGCACGAAGCGAAATTCGGGAAACTCGTCCATCAGCTTCAGCACGGTCGCGAGCGTGTCGCGCGTGGTGGCGACCGTCTCAGGCCAACCCCACTGCCAGTTCATGTCGATGTGCGCATGGCCGAGGCAGTGCATCGTGTATTCCTTGGCCACCTTCGCCAGCGGCGAGAGCGTCTGCTCGATGGCGTCGACGGCCTGGGGCAGGTCGTCCAGGCTGCGGCGCTGGTGGGCGTCGGCCAACTGCTCGCGCGCCGCGGCGATGGCCTTGGTCCAGCCCTTCCGGCGGGCGGCGGGTTCCAGCTCGTTGATCGCCTCGGCAAAGCGCAGCTGCGATTCGATGCGCGTCAGCCAGTCGAGGCGCTGGGTAATCTCGCCGTGCAGCCCGGCGAACGGATATCGGGATGGGTCGTTGCTCATGATGCGCTCCTGCGGATCGTGATACGCGGCGGTGGGTGGCAATCTTCGCCATTGCCCCCCGCCAGTGCAAGGCGCCTCTGGACGAACCGGCCGCGATGGCCGAAAAACCCAGCCCGCCGCCAAACGGGCTCTCCCGCTGGCGGCGAACCGCCCGAACTGATACACTGTCGGCGTCGCGCGATTCCTGACCCACACCTTCGCGAATTGCAGAGGAACCAACCCATGCGTCTACCGATTCGTCCCATCATGGCAGCGCTGATTCTCCTGCCGATGCTCGCATCCGCCCAGGATCAGCCGAAGACCTGGTCCTGGCAGAAGCCCCACGCGAAAGTCCTTCCCACCGGCGACCTGCAGTGGGCCCCCCAGCCGTTCGCATACCAGGCCGACGGCGAGGTGCGCTACATCGACTTCGCCAACGGAGACGACGCCAACCCCGGCACCCGCGCCAAGCCCTGGAAACACCACCCGTGGGACCCCGCCGCCACTGCCAACGCCAAAAACGGCGGCCAGGCCGACACATTCGTGTTCAAACGAGGGGTCATCTATCGCGGCACGCTGGCGGGCAAAGGCGTCGGCTCAGCGAAAATTCCCGTGCGTCTGACGGCCGACCCGAACTGGGGCAGCGGCGAGGCGATCATCGCAGGCTCCGAACCCCTCACCGACGGCTGGAAGCGCTGCGACGCGTCGTCGGCACCGAAAGGCATGCCGGATCCGACCAAGGTGTGGGTTCGCGATCTGCCCGACGGGGATCGCCCCTGGACGCTCTGGCAGGCCACCCGCAAGGACGGCAAGCTGACCTCGACGCGACTGAAGCTGGCTCGCACCCCCAACTGGGACGAGGACGACCCCGAAGACCTTCACGCCGACTGGTGGACCTGGCAGCGGTGTGGCCAGCGGCAGCTCGGCAAGAAGAACCTCAACTTCGGTACCGACCGCCAACACCTGACCTTCCCGCAGGAGGCCATCGACGACGCCTACGTCTACTCGGAGTGGGGCCCGGTCATGGGCACGCCGGTGGCAAGGGAAATCACCCGGTACGATCGCAAGAAGAACACCATCTACTTCCCCGGCTTCTGGGGCGGCGGAGCCGTGGGGATGTTCGGGAAGATGCGCTACTACCTGGAAAACGCCCCCCACTTCCTCGATGAACCCGGCGAGTGGTGGTACGCGGACAAAGGTCCGCACAAGGGTAAGCTCTTCGTCCGCCTGCCCGACGACGCCAACCCCAACGACGCTCACCTGGAGCTAGGCCGGGCCGGGACCGTCATCCAACTCGCCTC
Organism: Phycisphaerae bacterium; assembly: GCA_046541875.1. GTDB lineage: Bacteria > Planctomycetota > Phycisphaerae > SM23-33 > SM23-33 > CAZFPT01. The sequence continues at coordinate 27,037 of JBKHCL010000036.1, forward strand.
CGGCAGCAGGCACGTGCGGATCAGCAATCTGGCGTTCCGCTGGACGAACGTCGGCACGCCGCACCTTCGGCCGTTCACAAAATGGCGGGACTACGCGTGCATTCGCCTGGTCGGCTCGGGCAGCGATCTCCGCGTGCGGCACTGCTCGTTCAAGCACGTCCACCGGGCCGTGAAGCTCAAAGCCGTCGGCGGCGAGGACGTCATCGACCGCGTCGTCATCGCCGATAACGACATCGCCCACACCCGCCGGGGGGCCATCGAGATCGCCGATGGCGGCAAGTGGCGCCTCCGCACCCCGCCCCGCGGAGAACTGGGCGAGGTGAAGGTGCTGCGCAATCGGCTGCACCGGATCGGCTTTCGCCCGCCGCGCGGCGAGCATGGCCACGCCGTGACGGTGAGCTTCCCCGAGACCGCCGAGATCGCCGGGAACATGCTCTCCCGTTGCTACGGGGCGGGGCTGTTCGTCTTCGGCGGCAAGAGCAGCGGCTACCTCGGCGACGTGCCACTCTCGCGGATCCTGATCCACCACAACCGCGTGGTTCAGCCCCTGCTGAACACCAACGACTGGGGCGGCATCGAGACCTGGCAGGGCGGACCCCACTACGTGTTCAACAACGTCTCGGGCAACCCCAACGGCTACTGGAACTTCGCCCGCCGACGGTTCGGGTTCGCCTACTACCTCGACGGCTCGTTCAAGAACTACCTGTTCAATAACATCGCCTGGGGCATCTCGTCCGAGAAAGGCCCGCACGGAAACACCTCGGCCTTCCAGGAGATCCACAGCTACCAGAACACGTTCTTTCACAACTCGGCGTTCCGCTTCGTGGTCGGCTCGCGACGTCAGGCCCCCCAGGCCGGCCGAGACCTGTTTGTCTCCAACATCTGGGACGACATGGGCGAGTGGGTCTTCTGGCACGCCAAGCCGCCCAAGGACCCCGACCAGGCCAACGAAGCCCATGTCGGCAAGGTCGGCGGGCACTTCGCCTACCACACCGGCGGCTACGCGCGGAATGTGTTCCACCGCGTGGGCGGGAACCTCGCCGTCTTCGAAGCCACCGGCCGATACCTCAAAACGCTCGATCAACTCCACAGCGCCCTCCGGCACCGCAACGCCCTTGCACGCGATGCCGGCGTGATGGCCAAGAACCCCGTCTTCCGCGATGCCGAGAAGCACGATTTCCGACCGGCCAAAAACTCCGCCGCCATCGGGCGCGGGGCGCGCGTGTTCGTCCCCTGGCCGCTCTATGCGACGGTGGCTGAGTGGAATTTCCGCATCAACCGGGCCGACCCCAATACGCTTATCGACGACCACTGGTACATGAGGCCGTACTACGACAGCCGAGAGACATACCACCACCTGCCCCACGTCCCGTTGACCGCCCGAAACGTCACCGCGGCAGACTACATCGACGGCCCCCTGGAAAGCTGGACCCGCGGCGCCCTCCGCTTCAACGGCAAAGACCAGTCCGCCCGCATCACCCACGAGCAGCTCACCCGCGAGATCACCTACACCCACAAGGGCAAGACCCACACCGTCGCCGGGACCGATCGCATCTCGCTGGACATGGCCGCCAACAGCTTCACCATCGAAGCCTACCTGCGAACCGCCAACAACGCCAAACGCGGCAGCATTCTCGCCAAGGCAGGCCAGTCCGCCGGCTACCTGCTGCGGGTGAGCAACAACGGTGCCCCGGAGATCGTTCTCCGCGCCGGGAAGGGCAGGAAAGTCGGCATCGAAGGCAAACCGATCAACGATGGGAAATGGCATCACCTGCTCGTCGAGGTCGATCGGCCGACGAAGATCGCACGCATCTACGTGGATGGAGAACTGACCGGACGGGGCTCGCTAGCCGACCTGGCCGACGGGTCGCTGAGCAACCCCGCCGACGTGCTGCTGGGCGTCGGGCCCGGGGACGACTACTTCGCCGGAGCCATCGACTTCCTCCGCGTGTCTCGCGGTACGCTGGCCGACGCGAAGACCACCATCGACGAACTCCGCGCCTGGCAGTTCGCCGGCCCGCAGTTTGCCGACTTCCTCGGCCAACCCCGACCCGACGGTGCCGGCACCGCCGGAGCAATCCAGTCCGCCAACTGATACGCACACCCGCGACCGGTTACAGCCGTAGGGCCCGCAACTTGTTGCGGGCGGAATC
>JBKHCL010000130.1:0-7996 GCA_046541875.1 Phycisphaerae bacterium
TGCAACGAGTTGCGGGCCCTACGGTTGTAGCACGGCCTTCCAGGCCGTGTTTGCAACGAGTCGCGAGCCCTACGGTTGTAGCACGGCCTTCCAGGCCGTGTTTGCATGGGCGGAAGCCCATGCCACGGAAAGCCCCCACCGTAAGGTGGGGGATGGAACGCGCATAACCATTTCCAGGAGTCGTTCCGCCCGCAACGAGTCGCGGGCCCTACGGTTGTAGCACGGCCTTCCGGGCGTTCCGCCGGCAAACCACCTCGATTCGTCGGATGCCACACCTTCACGCGAACCGGGCGTATCTCCATGTCTTGAATCGCCGGCCTGACTCCGCTGGTTCGCCAGCCCTACACGCAGGGGGCCACCAAAGGGCGTCTCTCGGCGCTTGTCCGGTTGATCGCGAGCCGATAGAGTTTCGCCATGGCCTGCCGCATTGCCCATCTCTGCTACGCCGGTCCCAGCGGCGCGTCGGCCGTCGCGCTGAACATCGCCGGCGGGTCCGACCAGCCAATGCGTCATGCGTTTGTCCTGCTGGGCCGATGCGATGTCCATCCGGACCACGCCCGGACGCTCGATGGGCTGGGATGCGCCTGGCAGGCGGTGGGCAAGCGAAGCCGATGGGACCTCGCCTGCTACACCAGGGCAGCCAAGGCGTTGGTGGCGATGGCGCCGGAAGTGGCGGTGTTCCACGGCCTCCGGACGCTGCCGGTGATGTGGGCACTGGGGCGTGATCGATCGGCTATCAGGCGGATCGTGATGGTTCATACCGCCCCGGAGCTGCTGAACCCGTGGGGGTGGCGGCAGGTCGCGGGGCGGGCGATGAAGTCGGCCGACGCTGCCGTCGCGGTGAGCGAAGCGCAGAAACACTGGCTGGCCTCAACGCCCCCGATGTCGCGCTTCGCCGGGAAGCTCTGCCACATTCCCAACGGACTGGACGTGGACTTCTGGCGCGGCCAGGTTCGCCCACCCACGCATCGACCGACACGGCTGGCGATGGTCGGTTCGCTGGTGCCCGCCAAGGATCACGGGACGCTGCTGGAGGCGGTCGGGAAGCTGACGGCCGACGGATACGACCTTCGGCTGACGCTGGTGGGCGACGGCCCGCTACGTGGCGAATTGGCTGCCATGGCGGATCGGGTCGGACTCGCCGGCCGCGTGACGTTTGCCGGAACAATGGGGCCCGACGGCGTGCGGAACGTGCTGCGAGAGACCGATCTCTACGTGCATGCTTCCCGGGCAGAGTCGTTCGGACTGGCGGCAGCGGAGGCGATGCTCGCGGGCGTGGGCGTCGTGGCGTCCCGAAGCGCGGGGATGGCGGAGTTGCTGGAGGACGGAGCGCTCGGCCGGCTGACCGCCCCCGGCGATCCGCAAGCCCTCGCGGCGGGGATTCGCGACCTGATCGACAATCCCGTCGAGGCTGGCCGGCGCGCAACGGACGCTCAGATCCGCGCCTTCCGCGCTTTCGACCGTCGCCGAATGAGCCGGGATATCGAAGCCCTGGCCGATTCGCTCGTTGGCTGACGACCGATCCGTTCGTGGAAAGATACTGCCAGGAGCATCGGCTGCGGGGCCCGGAGAATCGCGCGTCCCGGTGGGGTTGGCGGTGCGTTAATTCGTCGAGAGATTTTCCAGCCGTTTGCGGATGAGCTCAGCCCGGGCGCCGGCGCGTTCGTTGGGGTCCATCACCGTTTGCTTTCGGGTCTGCAGGTGGGCCGGCTGGGTCAGCAGGAACAGCTCATTGACCGTCTGGATGTCCACGCCCTTGAGGCGTTCGAGGTTCACTCCCAGGCGCACCAGCGAGAGCAGGTACATGGTCTCCTCGGAGCTGATCATCCGCGTGGATTGCAGGATCGCCAACGCCCGGTAGATCTTGTCGTCCACCGCCAGGGCCCGGTTTTCCACGAGCGATTCCCGCGCCCGCTGCTCGTACTCGATGAAACCGGGCACGGTCTGGCCAAGAAATTCCTCGACGATCTGCTCCTCGCTCTTGCCCAGCGTCGTCTGGTTGGAGATCTGGAAGAAATCACCGGTTGCCTCGGTGCCCTCGCCGAAGAGTCCGCGAATCGCCAGCCTCATGTCGCGGGCGGCGCGGAAGGCTTTTTCGATCTCCCCGGTCATCTTGAGGGCAGGGAGGTGGAGCATCACGCTGACGCGCAGGCCGGTTCCCACGTTGGTGGGGCAGGCGGTGAGGTAGCCGTACTTGCGGTGGAAGGCGAATTCCAGGCGGTTTTCCAGGATGTCGTCGATTCGCCCGATCTCCTCGACCGCGTCTTCCAACTGCAGGCCGCTGCGAAGCACCTGCACGCGGAGGTGGTCTTCCTCGTTGACCATGATGGACATGGTTTCGTTCGAGCGGATCAGGGCTCCGCGGGGGTGGTCGGCGTCGGCGTGCTGGCGGGAAATGAGATGGCGCTCGACCAGCAGTTCCCGTTCCAGCGGGTCGGCTGCGGTGAGGTCCACGTAGAAGGCGTCCTCACCCACCGAGGAGGTGGCGGCCTCCTCGCGGATGCGCGAGACGATCTCGGCTTTTTGCTCATCGGTGCAGCGGGTCAGGAAGCTCATGCCCGCGATATTGCGTGCCAGGCGGACGCGCGAGGAGATAACCACCTCGTGCATGTCGCCCACGCCACGGAGCCATTCGCCTCCGCTTTGAATCAGGTCCGAAACGGCCATCAGCTCTCCAGTTCCTTGATGCGGTCTCGCAGCTCGGCGGCCCGCTCGTATTGCTCCTCAGCGATGGCGGTCTTCAGCTCACCCCGCAGGCGAAGGACTTCGGTCTGTCGTTGCTGGTCGGTGCCGGCTCCGCGAGGAACCTTCCCCACGTGGGTGGTCGCTCCCTCGTGGGCCCGCTGGAGAATCGTCTCCAGGGGCTCGGAGAATTCCTCGTAGTCGTTCGGGCAGCCCAGCAGTGCCTCGTTCTGGAATTCGTTGAAGGTGATCCCGCATACGTCGCAGCGCAGCTGGTCTCCCTTGCCCGAAGAGCTCTGCAGAACGAACTCCTCAAGCAGTTGGCTGATGGGCACATCCGTCTTGACGGTGATGCCCTCCTCGGCGGCGCATTGCTCGCAAAGGTGCTTTTCAAGTTTTTCACCGTCAATGATCTCGGTCAGGTGGACCGTGGCGGCCTTGTCGCACTTATCGCATTTAAGTTTCATGAGGGACCCTCTAGGATCATGGTAGGTCGCCCGTTGGCGTCCGTCAAGCGTACCCGGTTGCGCCGGTCGATCAAGCCTCGGTCGCGCCAGGTGGGTTCTTTTCCTTCCCGGCGGTTGCCTCGGGACTCTCCTGTCCCTATCATTCGGCCTTGCCGGACAGCATCACGAGGCGGTCGGGTCGTGACGGGCCCGGGCGAGACGGCGTTGGGCCGGCGAGGCACATTTTTCACGGAATCTTCCAGAACCCTCGCCTCGGCGGGGGCGTAGAAGCTCTGCCGGCTGCCGCATTCCCGTCGGCGGGCTCACGTGGATTGATCGAACCACGCGCTGGACCACACACACGGTGGCAGGAGCAGTTCATGGCTCACGATATTCTGAAGGACTCGGTCGAGGCACAGACCGGGCGCACCAGTCTCCTGATCGTCGGCATCCTGATGGGCGGGGTGCTGGTGATCTGTTCGTATCTCGCCGAGTGGACCTTCGCCGGCAGGGCGTTCGCCGACGCGGGCAAGGAATACAACTTCCACCCGGACCTCCTGGCGCTGATCGGCGGTGTGTTGCTGGCGATTCCCATCATCGCCCACGCAATCAAGCACCTCGGCCACGGCGAGATGCACATGGACGAGCTGGTGGCTTTGGCGGTGATCGCAGCCTTCGCCTCCAAAGACTACAAGGCCGCCGGGGCGGTGGCGTTCTTCCTGCTGCTGGCCAACCTCATCGAGACGCGAACCGCGCTGGGTGCCCGCGCGAGCATCGCCAGCCTCGTGCGCCTCGCGCCCACCAAGGCCCACCGACTCACCGAGGACGGCGAGCAGCGCGTCGATCCGCGCGATCTCTCGCCCGGTGACGTGGTTCGTGTGCGTCCGGGCGACAACATCCCCGCCGACGGCGAAATTGTCCGCGGCCAATCGTCCATCAACGAGGCCAACGTCACCGGCGAATCGCTCCCGGTGGACAAGGGCGAGGGGGCGGAGGTCTTCTCGGGAACGAGCAACGTGGCCGGTGCGATCGACGTCCGCGTGACCCGCGCAGGGGAAGACACCACGCTGGGGCAGGTGCAGAAACTCATTCTCGAAGCCGAGAAAACACGCATCCCGATCATGCGACTGATCGACCGTTACGCCGGCTGGTACACCCCCACGATCCTGATGCTGGCTGCGACGGTGCTGTTCTTTACGCGAGACATGGACCGCACGGTGGCGATGCTGGTGGTCGCCTGTCCGTGTGCCCTGGTGCTGGCGGTTCCCACGGCGATGGTCGCGGCGCTCTCGGCGGCCGCCCGGGTGGGCATTTACATCAAGGACGTCGCCAACATCGAGATGGCCCAGCAGATTACCGCCTTCGTGTTCGACAAAACCGGCACGCTCACCACCGGTGAGCTCAGCGTGACCCGCATGATGCCCGCCCCCGACGTGGACGGGGCCGACCTGCTCACGGCAGCGGCGATCCCCGAGCAGATGTCCCGCCACCCGGTCGCCCAGGCGGTGATGGTGGTCGCCCGCAAGGCGAAGGTGGACGCTCCCGAGCCCGACAGTTTCGAGGAAGTTCCCGGTCTGGGCGTCAAGGCGGTCACGAGCGGCAGCACGATTCTGGTGGGTCGTCGCGCGTGGCTGGAGCAGGAGGGGATGGACTTCGCCCCGATGGCCGACCCGAAATACGCCGAGCCGGAGGGCTTGAGCACGCTGTACGTCGTGCGGGACGGGCGATTGCTGGGTTGGATCGGTCTGGAGGACCGCACCCGCACCGAGGCCCGCGTGGCGATGGACGAGCTGCGTGACGAGGGGCTGCGCGAGTTGGTGATGGTCACGGGCGACCGTTGGTCGGTCGCGAGGCGAGTGGCCAGGGAAATGGGTTGCACCGAGGTGCAGGCCGAGGTCCTTCCGTCGGACAAGCTTGAACTGGTGGCGGCGCTTCGCGAGCAGGGGCACCGGGTGGCCGTCGTGGGCGACGGTGTGAACGACGCGCCGGCGCTGGCGGCGGGCGACCTGTCCATCGCGATGGGGGCGGCCGGCTCGGACGTGGCGATCAACTCCGCGAGCATCGCGCTGCTCAACAACGACCTCCAACGCCTGCCGTTCCTGGTGAAGCTCGGAAAGAAGACCATGCAGGTAGTCAACCAGAACCTGATCTTCGGGGCGATCTTCATCACCGCGTTCATCATCATGGCCGGTCTGGGAATCATCCTGCCGATCTGGGGGGCGCTGCTGCACATGGTCGGAGCGACGGTGGTGATTTTCAACAGCTTCCGGCTGGTGCGGTTCGGCGAGCATCTGCACGACTACCAGGCGCCCGGCGAGGAAGAAGCGCCCCGCCGCGACGTTCGCGTCGAGCACGTGCCCGCAACCTGACCATCGAACACCAGCCCGCATCCCTTACGAGGCAGATGTCCTGAAATGACGACGAACCTTCGGCAACATGAGCAGCACCGCCACCGCAGCCAGCCCTGCCACCTGCAGGACGAGCGTGACGGGATTGTCGATGCGCGCCACCCGCAGCGGCTGGGCGAGGTCGTCCGGCAGGAGCATGACGCCGGCGGCGCGAAGCAGCTTCAGCAGGACCAACGCCAGCACGACCGCGTAGGCCCAGCGACGTCCGTGGCCGAAAGCGCCCCAGATCAGCCAACCCAACGCGCCGCCCACGACCAGGCCAACGGCAAGCAGGATGCCCCCCAGCGTGTGCATCGCCGGGACGGTCAGCAGGACCAGGCCCACCAGGACAGCCAAGCCCGCCAGGAGGCGACCCAGCCCGGCGAGCAGACCCACCAGCCCGGGCAGGGAACTGCTGGTGCGGGCCTCCAGCGGACGCGACTGGAACAGGGCGATGCCCACCGCCAGGGCAGCGGCGGAGTAGCCGATCGCGTACGCGGCTGCCATCATGAGATATCCCGGGGAGATGGGCTTTTCGTCGGTCAGCGGGTCCTGCGGGTCCAGCAGGCGGAGGTCGGGAATCACCCAGCCGGCCGCCCGCATCATGGGGACGTCGTTGGCCCAGCGATCGAACAGGAATGGATGCACCCAGCCCAGCAGCAGAACGCCCAGGCTCACCAGCAGAATGGCGACGGTTCCCAGGCGGGTCGAGGCTGCCACCGCGACGGCCGACAGGATGAACACCGCCATATAGGTCAGGGTCATCCCCGTGATGAGCTGGCTGCGGATGCCCGCGCCGAACGGGACGATCACCCATCCCTTTCCCACGACGCTCACCACGCCCATCGCGACGGTGAACAGAACCGCCGACAGCGTGACCGCCGCCGACGTGAACGACCAGCCGAACAGGTAGTTGCCCGCCAAGGCGCCCGCGACGGTGAGCCCCAAGGCCGTCAGGCCGAACACGATCACAGGCCAATCGAACTTGTCGGCTGCGGCGGGCATGACCTTGTGACGCACCGTCAGCAGGAACGCCAGCGAGCAGATGTAGTACGCCACCGTCACCGCCAGGGCGACCCCGGCGAATTTGCCCAGCACGAACGTGGCCCGCGAGACGGGTTTGGAAACGACGGTGAGCACGGTTCGCTGTTCGATCTCCCGCGAAAGGGCGGTCGAAGCGCTGAAGGCAGCCACCGCCAGACCCATGATCAGCAGCGTGGAGATGCCCATGTTCTCCAGCATGAGCTGGTCGGATTTGTGGTAGTCGGTCTCCATCGTCCAGCCGCTGAGCGGGACGGAGATCACGAACATGCCGATCGCGATGACGATCAGCACGGCGAATACGGGCCTGCGAACAGTCTGCAGGAACGTGTTTTTGCAGATGGACCAGAACTTCATCATGGCGACGGTTTCCGTGTTCGGGTTTGCCCGGGCGTCGGGCCGATCGCTGTTTGTTACGGCCAAGGCGGCCGGAAGATCAGCGCCAAGGTCGAGAATTGTAGGCCGTTGACGGCCTCGACGGCAAGGGGGCGCCTCGCGGTGCCTCTGGTCGATGGTCTGTACGGATCGAGAATCCACCCACCCCGACGCGCTCGGACGACGCTTTTCCAGGAGACGCAGGGCGAATGAAAGAGCAGAACCGCGGAAAAAACGTAGCCCTTGCCGGGACCATCCTCCAGACGGCATTCACGGCCACCCTCGTGGTGGTGTTCCTCATGACCGGTTCGCGTTCGGCGTGGGCGACGGCGTGGATGCTCGGAGGCGGGATCCCGCTTTGGCTGATCGTCGCGAATCTCTTCTACTGCCGCAAGCTGCAGGCACAGGAAGAGGTCGAAATGGAAGAACTCGCCGCACGGGCCGAGGGAGGTTCGAGCCTCTTCGAGGGCGCCGACGCCGACGAAGTTCGGCCGGCCGCTGCGCGCGTGCGGTTCATGGAGCGCTGGGTCGTACCGATCTTCACGCTCCTCTGGGCGGGCTATCACATCGGGATCGGGCTTTGGTTGGTGTTCTTCGACGGGCTTCCCTCGGGCAACGTGACGCCCCGCAACAGCGCCCAGGGCGTGCTCGGGGCGATTGTGCCGGGCTTCGTGGCGTTCCTGATGAGCTTCTACGCGATGGGAATGGCACGCCAGGAGGCGTGGCGTATGCTGCGGGCGGCGGGCAGCTACCTGTTCGTCTGCGTGCTGCCGATGGCTGCGGTCGCGGCGGCGATGTTGGCGGCAGGGCAGGACTACCCGGTCGTCGACCGGGTCGCCGCCGTCGCGATTCCGTTCCTGCAACTGATCCTGGCGGTCGAGCTGTTGCTGGGACTGTTGCTGGGCCTCTATCGTCCTCGCGTGCCGGGTCGCGAGCAGCGGATGAGCTTCGATTCGCGCCTGTACAACCTCATCGCCGACCCCGGACGGGTGGGGCATTCCGTCGCGGAGATGCTCAACTACCAGTTCGGGTTCGAGGTCTCCAGCACGTGGTTCTACAAACTGA
>JBKHCL010000037.1:0-28667 GCA_046541875.1 Phycisphaerae bacterium
TGCCCATGCAGACACGGCCTGGAAGGCCGTGCTACGGGTTCGCCGACAGCGCGAGTTCCGTCTGAATCCTTCGGATCCATCTCCCCCGGTTACACAGTTCTGTGGCGCCGTCGGTCAGTCTTCGTCTGGTTCATCGTCATCATCCGGGTCCACCCCTTCGCGGGCGAGTTCGTCCAGCTCGGACGCCAACCACCCGGAGGTGCGGTCCAGGAATGCCACGCGCATCTCGACCGGCCCGCCGGAAGCTTCGTACACCGCCTTGGCGTGCTCGACGGGTACGGATGCGTTGAAGAACCCGTTCATCACCAGCAGGGGCACGCTGAGCTTGCGCGCCGATTTGACCGACGACGCTTCCTCCGCCTGGAAGTCGGCCATTTCCTCGGCCTTTTCGATGACTTTCTGCAGGTCGGTCTTGTTCATCAGCAGGTGTGTCCGTGCGGCATGCGTGACGAAGTTCTTGTACGGTGCGTCCACCGCGACGGCCTTCACTCGGGAATCCATCGCCGCCCACTGGATGGCCGTGGTTGCCCCGAGCGTTTCCCCGAACACGTAAAACGGCGTGCCCACCACGCCATCGGCGCTCAGGCGGTCCATGACGGTCTTGACGTCGTTTTTCTCCTTGTAGCCGTAGGTGACGTACTTACCGCCACTCTCGCCGTGGGTTCGCAGGTCGATGAGTACCACGTTGTAGCCTTTGCGTGCCAGGTGCTTGCCCGCCCCGAGATGGTTCGCCTTGGAACTCCGCAGCCCGTGGAGCAACACGTACGTGCCGCGGGAGGAATCGGTCTTGCTCTTGATGACCCAAGAGGCGATCGGCGTACCGTCGGACATCTCCATGGTCCGGGCGACGTCGATCTGTCCGCTTTTCAGCAGCGACTCGGTCGAGCCGATCAGCAACACGCTCTTGCCGAAGCGGGTGTCCGGCTTGATCAACTCGTTGACGTGGTAGTTCGCCCCGCAGCCGGCCGACATCGCCGCTACCACCAACACGCCCATCCATGCATGACGTTTCATGTACGGTTCTCCTTCTACGGTGAATGACTTACGACATCATACAATCCTATCGGCGTGGGCGAGAGCGCATCGGTAGTCTTTATCGATCCTTCACAGCCGAGCGATCTTCCCGACGCGACCAGGCGACGAGTTCCTCGAATCGGTCGGCGAACCACGCCTCCCGCCCCAGCAGCAGACTCACGTGCCCCATCCGCGGAATTGTAATCATCCGCTTCGGGCCGCCCGCCGCCTGGTAGACGGCAAGCCCCTCCTCATACGGCACGATCGGGTCCCACGTCCCGTGGACCACCAGCAGGGGAACGGTAAGCTCGCCGGCCGCTGCTTCGGGCGAGACCTCCTCCGGGTCGAACCCCGCGATTTCGCCGGCCCGGGCGAGCATCTCGCGGCGTTTGTCCGCACCCAGCCACCACCCCACGCGGCGGGTCATGGTGCGCAGGTCGGCGTAGGGGGCGCAGGACATCACGCCGCGCACGCGATCGTCGATGGCGGCGTATTCTACCGACACCGCAGCCCCCATCGAAAACCCGAACACGTAGATCGGCTCGGCCACAGTTCCCTCGGCCAAGAGGGCATCGACGACGGCGCGGATATCGCGTTTTTCCTTGGCGCCGTAGGTAACGCACTCTCCGCCGCTGCGGCCATGGACGCGATGGTCCGGCAGCACGACGTGGAAGCCGCGATTGGCCAGTCGCTGCCCCAGACCGAAGAACCGGGCTTTGCTGTCCAGCAGGCCGTGAAGCAGGACAGCCGTGCCTCGCGTCGGCGGGATCGGCGTTTCGCCGTGGCGTCGCGCTCGGTCGGCCCGCCGGTCGCGGATGACCCATGTGTCGATTTCCGTTCCGTCGAAGCCGGCGATTCGCCGATGGACGTCGATGCGTCCCTGGTCGAGCATCTGCTCGCCCGAGCCCAGCAGCCAGAGGCGCACCCGGCCGTTGAGGGTGTTCTGGTGGACCATCGCCCGGGCGTAATGGTCCACGGTGCATCCGCCGGTGAGCATCGCCACCGCCAGGGGGATCGGCCCATATGTCCAGGCGCGTCGTCGCATGGTCTGCTGCTCCAACAGAATAGCCCGATAAGAACAAGTTGAGAGCCCTACGGCCAGTCGCCAGTCGCTGGTCGCTGGTTGCTACGTCCGTTTGAACTGTTTTTCCAGCTCGCGCAGGGTGAGGGTCAGCGTGGTGGGTCTGCCGTGCGGGCAGGACTCCCGTTTATCCAGCGCGTCGGACCGGGCGAGCAGGTCGGCCATCTCTTCGGGCGTGAGCGGGTCGCCGGCCTTGACGGCCGACTTGCATGCCATCATCGCCAGGACCTTCTCCAGCAGGCGTTCCTCGCTGACCGTGCCGTCGTCGCTGAGTTCGTCGAGCAGTTCGCGAAGGAAGCTCGCTGCCTGCACGCGTCGCTCGGTCAGCAGCGTGGGGAACGCCTGGATGGCGGCGGTGTTGGGCCCGAAGCTCTCGACCTCGATCCCCAGGCGACGGAGCAACTCGGCGTGCTCGCCCAGCAGGGCCTCCTCCTGGCCGGTGACGCGGACCGTCTCGGGAATCAGCAGGCGTTGGGTATTGAGCCCGCCGTTGGCCAACCGCCGCGAGAAGTCGTTGTAGCAGATCCGCTCGTGCAGGGCGTGCTGATCGACGATGACCACGCCGTCGGCGGTCTGGGCGACGATGTAGCTGTTGTGGACCTGCAGCAGCGGACGCATGGACCGGGCAGGGCGGGCGAGTTCGTCTCCAGCGGGCTGCGGGTGCGGGACGTCGCCGGGCATCTCGGGCGACGTCGGCGGGTGGGCGGCGTCGGCGGGCTCTGGGGTGGCCGACCGATTGTGGAGGGGCGCCTCGGGGGGGCGCGGCGCGGGGCGGTCATTGCGAACCGATTCGCTCGCCGGCGGGTAGGGGGCGGTGTGGTCTCGCCCGCCGGGGGCGTTAAAACCCAGCCGGGGTTGCGGCTTGGGGGCCTTTTTGAAGAACTCGGCCATCGCCTCCCGCAGCGACTGCTTCCGCGCGTCGTCCGGTGAGTCGGTCTGGTCGTCGGAAAGGTCCTCGGCGGTGAACTTTGCTTCGGGTCCTGCCGATGCGGGCGAGGCGTTGAGCGTGTCCCGCAGCGCACCGAGCACCGAACCATGCACGAGCTGCGAGTTGCGGAAGCGGACTTCGATTTTCGTGGGATGCACGTTGACGTCCACCTCGCCCGGGTCGATCTCGATGAAGACCATCACCACCGGCGAGCGGGACGAATCCAATCGGCCCCGATACGCTTCGCGCAGGGCGTGGGCGAGCAGGCGGTCGCGGACGTATCGGCCATTGAGGAAGAAGTACTGCCACTTGCTCGACGAGCGGGCCAGCGACGGCGGGCCGGCGTACCCACGCACGCTGACCTCGCCGTTTCGCGGCTTGATGGCCAGCAGCCCCTCGGCCAACTCGCTGCCGAACAGGTCGGCGATGCGTTGGCGCGTGCTCTCGGCGGCGGGGAGGTGATGCACCACTCTGCCATTGTGCGTCAGGCGAAACGCCACCTGCGGGCGGGGCAGGGCGACGCGGGCGAGCTGTTCGGTAATGTGGCCGATCTCCGTACTCGCGGTGCGCATGAACTTCCGCCGGGCGGGCGTGTTGAAGAACAGATCGCGGATGGTGACGGTGGTTCCGCGCGAGGCGGCGGTGGGTTTCGGGTCGCCCACCGTCTCGCCGGACGCCTCGATTTCCCAGCCGGCGTCTTCGCCTTCGGCGCGGCTGCGGATTTTCGCGTGCGAGATCGATGCGATCGACGCCAGCGCCTCTCCGCGGAACCCCATCGTGGCAATCTCAAAGAGGTCCTCGTCGGAGCGGATCTTGCTGGTGGCGTGCGGCGTGAAGGCGAGGCTGAGATTTTCGCGGTCCATCCCGCAGCCGTCGTCGGAGACCTGGATGAGTTTCTTGCCGCCGTCTTCAATGGCGATTTCCACGCGCGTCGCCCCGGAGTCCAGGGCGTTTTCGACGAGCTCCTTGACGACGCTGGCGGGGCGTTCGATGACCTCGCCGGCGGCGATCTTGTTCACCAGGTGGGTTGAGAGTACGTGAATTTCAGGCATAGCCGTCCGTGGTCCTGTCGCGTGAAGGCACCATTGTAGGCGATGCCAACCCGACGGCCAACGGCATTGTTCGACGGGAGATGGTTGCTGAGCGGAAGAAGCGGCGAGAGCTTCGGTCAGTCCTTCAGGCCGTACTCTTTGATTTTGCGGTAGAGGGTGCGTTCGCCCATGCCCAGGAGCTTGGCGGCCTGTTCGCGTTTGCCGTCGACCATTTTGAGCGTGGCGCGGATGTGTTCCTTCTCGACCTCTTCCACGCTGAGCCCGGCCAGGGCGTCGAACCCCTCGCCGCGGAGGGATTCGGGCGGGTTGTGGATTTCCTCGGGCAGGTCGTCCACGCTGAGACGGTTTCCCCCGGCCAATACGACCATGTTCTCGATGACGTTCTTGAGCTGTCGGACGTTTCCCGGCCAGGGGTAGCTCACCAGCAGCCTGCGTGCCTCGGCGGTAACGTCCTTGACGTTCGTGCCGTGCGTTCGGTTGGCCAACTGGATGAAATGTTCGATCAGCAGGGGGATGTCGTCGCGTCGCTGCCGCAGCGGGGGCATCTCGATCGTCGCGCCCTTGATGCGGAAGTACAGGTCCTCGCGGAACTCCTTGTCCTCCACGCGTGCGGAGAGGTCGGAATTCGTCGCGGAGATCACGCGCACGTCCACCTGCCGCGGCTCGTTGCTGCCCACGCGGACGATCTCGCCGTTTTCCAGCACGCGCAGCAGCTTGGCCTGCATGTTCAGGGGCATGTCGCCCACCTCGTCGAGGAACATCGTGCCGCCGTCGGCGTGTTCGAACCGTCCGGGACGCTCGCCACCGGCGCCGGTAAAGGCGCCCTTGACGTGGCCGAACAGCTCATCTTCGAGGAGTGTCTCGCTGAGTCCGGCGCAGTTGACCGGCACGAATCGCCCCTCGCTGCGCGGCGAGTTCTGGTGAATCGCGTTGGCGACGAGGTCCTTGCCCGTGCCCGACTCGCCGAGAATGAGCACCGGCAGGTCGGAGTGTGCGATGCGGCGGACCTTGTCGAGAATTTTGAGCATCACGGGGCTGCGTCCGATGATGTGCTCGAAAGAGAATGTCTCGTCCAGCCGTTCCCGCAGCTCGCGGATGGTGCGTTTCTGAGCGGTATCGGTGGCGGCCCGGTCGACCACGGTGCGGAGTTCGTCGAGGTTCAGGGGTTTTTCGATGTAGTCGAACGCGCCTCGCTGCAGGGCCGATCGACAGGTGTCCACCGACGAATGGGCGGTCACGAGGATGACCTTCGCGCCCGGGGCGTGTTTGCGGGCGGCGGCGAGCACCCCGAGTCCGTCCGTCTCGCCGCCGAGCATGAGGTCGGTCACGACGATGTCCACCCGTTGGGACTGCAGCTTGGCGACGCCTTCCTCACCGCTGTAGGCGACCGAGCAATGGTGTCCCTGGCGGGTGAGCCCTTCGGTCATCGCCTCGGCGTGGGCCTCTTCGTCCTCGACGATGAGCACCTCGGCAGCCGGCTTTTCTTCGAGTCGTTCCATGAGTCCAGTATTGATAGCGGGATCAGCGGCGAATGTCAATTTACGACGAGCGCTCCTCCGCTCCTTCGGTATCCATGGCGGCCAATAGATGTTCGAGAACCGCCCGGGGTGTCGATACACTGTACGGACGCATCCAAGACGCCCAAAGGAGCAAATCATGTCTGAGAAGTCCGTGGAATCGGCCAAGATCATTGAAATCGCCGAGGGGTTCTATCTCCGCCAGGCGGTGGACAACATCGCCTGGATGGACATGGGCGACGGGGTTCTGATCGTCGATGCCTTGGAGCAGGAACGCCTGGAAAGCGAGATCATCGCCGCCATCCGCGATACGATGGGCGATCGACCCGTGGAATACGTGCTCAACACCCACCCCCACTATGATCACGTCGCGCTGAACAACGCCTTCGCCGAGCACTTCGGAGCCAAGGTGTTCAACGCCCGCATCGCCGAGATCCCCTCCGGCGGGCGATGGTTCGAGGGGCCCAAGCGCAGGGTTCACATGATCCCCATGGGCGGTACGCACACGACGGAGGATTGCATCGTCTGGGTGCCCGGCGATCGCGTGCTGTTCACCGGCGACATCTTCGGCTGGGGGTTGATTCCCACGTCCCGCCCGTTGAAGGACGCCGTCGTCGAGCGGATCGACCAGGTCTATCAGCGGATGATCGAGCTGGATCCGGAAACGGTCATTCCCGGCCACGGGCCGACCTGCGCCAAGGCGGAGTTGCAGCGCTGGGTGACGTACTTCCACGACCTCCTGGAGCAGGTCCCCAGGCTCAAGGAGCAGGGGATGGACGCATCGGCCATCCAGGACGCCATCGACCCGCCCGAGGACATGAAAGACTGGTGGCGCTTTACCGACTGGAAGCACGAAGACTCCGTCTCGAAGGTGATCAAAAGCTGTTAGGCGGCCGGGGCGTTGCGCGTGTTCCCACGGCATCGCCTTATGGTGAGTCCCACGAACGCGGGTGTCTTCGCCTATTGGTTGATCGCCCGTTGTTCCAGATCCAGCATGCGTTTCTTCAGCGGAGGCCCGCCGTCGGCACTGAAGCCGCCCAGCCGTCCGTCGGCGTAGATCACGCGGTGACAGGGAACCACCAGCGGGACCGGATTCTTCCCGACGGCCGTCGCCACGGCGCGGGCGGCGTCCTCTCGGCCGATCTCCAGCGAGATGTCCTTGTAGCTGCGCGTCCGGCCGAGGGGAATGGTCCGCAGGGCGGTGTAGACCCTGCCGGCGAACGCTTTGGGCAGGTCGCACGCGATCGGCGAGAAGTCCACGACGTTGGCGTCGAAATAGGCCTGCGAGAGTTCGATCAGTTCGCTGAAGGGCTTGCTGTCTTCGCCTGCTTGTGGGTGGTTCCACGCCAGGAGGGCTTTGAGGTCGTCGGGTTGATAGTGAGGCAGCACGAGCGATGAGACGCCGGCTTCGGTGGCTGTGGCGCCGATCGGTCCCCACGCGGTCGGCCAAACGGCGTACCATCCGGCGGCGGATTTGGTGGTCTTGCTCATGCAGCCGATGATAGCGACCGACGCGGCGCGGAGCAAGGAGCCCCCACGGTTCGGTATTATCGGCCAGGGGGCCTGCTGGACGGGGCCGCCACGAAAGCCGAGAAGGCTCAGGCGCGGGCGCGTCGTCGGTCCTGGCGGGTGCCGTCGGCGCGGAGCTCGGAGACTTTCCGGGCGATCTGCATGAGGGTGTCCTTGCCCTCGTCGGAGGCCTCCAGGCCGAGGAACTGGAAGCCCATGAGGACCCCCTCTCCGTCGACGGGTTCGGCATGGCGGAACTGGGCGTCGGCACGGATCGAGCCCTGCCCGGGTCCGAAGCTCACGTGCATGCCCACCGTTTCGCCCACGTCCACGGCGTCGGCAACGTCCTGCGACGCGCGAACCTGCACGCCGCCGGCGGAGATATTGCCCACCGTCGCCGACCAGACGGGCGTGTCCGGCTCGCTTCCGACGGGCTCAGCCTCCACGCCGCCCAGCCAGAACGAGGCACGCACGATGCGCCCGTCCGGCACGTCGGCACGGAGGTAGGCACGTCGCTGGGCCCGCTGCATTTTCGTGGGAGCACACAGGCAGAGAACCGGGACGGTTTGGCCGTCGACCAATTCCATCTGCTCGACGCCCACGACGGTTGCCGAGGCAAGATGCTTGTAGTGTTTGAGCTTGAAGCTCAGGGCGATCTTGTCGGCCGGCGCGAATTCCCAAGGCGTGTCGGTCTCGAATTCCTGCGGGATTTCGATCCGCAGATTCGAGCCCTCAATCGCGACGAATCGGCTTCTGAGGGTGACCCATCGTCCGTCGTGACGAACGGTGACCGTCAGTGGTACGACTTTCTCGACGGCTGACTGCAGCGCGTCGTTGATCTGTCCCAGGTCCAGTTCCTGAAGTCGAGCCATGATTTGACGTCCCGTTCTTGCTCCCCCGTGTCGGTCGCCCGGCGGCGACGTGCTCGTTCTACATTTCGACAGGCAGATAGAACGACTTGAGCAAGCTCGGCGCTATTCCGGCGGCCCGGCGTGCTCCAGGGGTGTGACGTCCCCGGTGATGCCCAGCTCGGCCTCCATCGCCTCGGTCTTGGGCAGGCGGGCGCCGGTGACGGCAACCAACGCGCCGGGAAGACCCCAAAGAAACGGGATGAATCGCGCAAGCATCGCCAAAGCAAAGAGTTTCGCTTCGCCATGGCCGCTGTCGACCCCGGCGAAGTATCCGCTGAAGAACAGCAGATAGAAGCTCTCGATGATGCCCACCCCGCCCGGGGTTACCGGGACCGCGCCCACGATGTAAATCACGGGGATGTACAGGAAATAGGCGTACCACGGGGCGGGCACGCCGACGGCGGCGCCCAGCAGGGCGATCGCCGAGATGAACAGGCAGTGGGAAGCGAAGGTGATCCCGATCGCCTTCAGCAGCGACGTGAGACGGTTTCCGAACACCCTCGCCGCCGAGCCGGCCGCCTCGATGTGATGGGCGATGGGCAACCGGCGGTAGATCTTCTGGAGATGCAGAATCCGTCGCACCCGGGGGGACAGCAGAAACACCAACGCCACAACCAGCCCGACCGCGACGCCGGCTGTGATCATCGCCGCCAGGCGCAGCGAGGCAAATTCGCCCACCCCCACCAGCCAGGACGCCGAGATCATCACCGCTCCCATGCACGTCAGCTCCGCGAGCCCGAGAATGCGGTCCACGAACCCGGTAACCAGGACGGCCGCCTTTTTCGACGTGTGGCGGGCGGCGTAGTACGCCTTGACCAAATCGCCGCCGACGGTTCCGGGAATGACCGCGTTGAAGAACAACCCCAGGAACGTCAGCCTTGTTCCCTCCCACAGGGAAATGCGGATCTCCTGGACGCGCAGCAGGTACCACCATCGCAGCCCCGTGATCAGCAGCGACGTCAGGAACGCAGCAGCAGAGAGGGCGACCAGATCCCATCGGGCGGTGGCGAGGGTGGAAAGGAAGCCTTGCCGCTGTCGGCCTTGGGCGTCGGTGTAATCGTGGAGCGGGACCTTGCTGACGACGTACGCCAACAGCACCGCCGCCAGGAGGACTTTGCAGGCAGTCAGGATGGTCTTGCGGGTTCGCTTGGTCATGATCCGCTCGGGGAACGGCGGAATTGTAGCCGTTCGACCAGGCCGGCGAAAGGATCGACCTTAGCGCACGTCCATTGAAGAAGTTCACGGCCGTTGCGACCGATAAACCCAATGTCGGCCGCGAATGCCGGTTTTGCGGCAGAGTGCGGCATAGTGTTCCGGAAATCCGCCTTTACTCTGGCGACACACCGCCGAAACGCTACAATCCAGAAAGGCTTCCTTATCCATACCTTATTCGCGAGAAGCCGTGCAATGAGTGGCGTAAAGACGTTAAAAGTGCCGGGCTACCAGGTACTTGAATATCTGGGGAACGGGGCGAGAAGCTCTATCTGGAAGGTCCGCGACCTCCAGACGCATCAGGAGTATGCGCTCAAACGGGTCGAGCGGGGCTCCGGCAGTGACGCGCGGTTCATCGAGCAGGTCGAGGCGGAGTACCGCGTCGGGCGGGAGATGGACCACCCCGCGATCCGAGAGGTACACGAGCTCCGCCGCATCCGCCGCTGGCTGAGGCTGGCGGAGGTGCATCTGCTGATGGAATACTGTCCCGGCCGGACGATTCAACAGCAGCGCCCCGAGAGCGTGGAGGAGGCCGTCCGCATTTTCCTGCGGGTCGCCGACGGGCTGGCGTACATGAATGCCCAGGGATGGGTCCATGCGGACACCAAGCCGAACAACATTCTCGTGGGGCCCGATGGCGGGGTGAAGGTGATCGACCTGGGCCAGAGCTGCAGCATCGGGACCGTCAAGAAGCGGATCCAGGGCACGCCGGACTTCATCGCCCCCGAGCAGGTGCAGCGCCGCCCGCTGGACGGCCGAACCGACGTGTACAACTTCGGCGCGACGCTGTACTGGGCGCTGATCGGCACGCCCATTCCCACCATTCTGCCCAAGAAGCAGGAAGGCGGGACGTTCCTGAAGGACCTCAAACTCGTCCCGCCCAGCGAAGCCGACGAACGCATTCCCAGCGCCCTGTCCCGCCTGGTCATGGATTGCGTACACATGCAGCCGACCCAGCGGGTGGCCTCGATGAAAGAGGTCCGCTCGCGGCTGGATCTGATCGCGCTGTCGCTTCAGCGTAACAACAGCCGGGCCGTAGGGGGGGCGTAGCGCATGACCGTCGCGGCAGACCTGTTCCGCCAGGCGGCCCGGCTGAACCGGGAAGACCCCGCCCGCCACGGCAATGTCGTACACGTCGTGCCCGAGCGGGAGGTGCTCTTCACCGGCGATTTCCACGGGAACCGCGTGAACTTCACCCGGGTGGTGTCCTGGGCGAACCTTCCGAGCAACCCCCAGCGGGTACTGATTCTCCAGGAGCTCATCCACGGGCCGATCGACGAGCGAACCGGCGTCGACCGTTCCATCGAGCTGCTCATGCGTGCGGCGAGGCTGAAAGTGCAGAATCCCGGGTCGGTCTGCTTTCTCATGGGCAACCACGACGTGGCGCAGCTGACGGGCAACGAGATCACCAAACAGGGGGCCGGCTCCATCGAGCAGTTCAACGAGGGCGTGAGGTACAACTTCCCCGACGCCGCCTGCGAGATCCACAGCGCGCTGGAAGAGTTCCTGCTGTCGCTGCCGCTGGCGGCCCGCACGCCGGGCGGGGTGATGATGGCCCACTCCATGCCCTCCCCCGAGCGGATGGACAAGGCGGATACGGGCATTTTCCAGCGGGACTACGCGGAAAAGGACCTCCGCCGAGGCGGGCCGGTATACGAATGGACCTGGGGACGCAAGCAGACCCCCGAGCAGGTCGACGCGCTGGCCGAGCAGTTGGAGGTCTCGCTGTTTCTGCTGGGGCACCGTCACGTGGCCGGCGGATGCGAGGCGGTCACCGACAAGGCGGTCACGGTTGCATCCGATCATTCGCGTGGTATGCTGGTTCCCTTCTCCAGTGACGAAACACTCACCGGGGATCAGGTCCCGCAACGGGCGAAGCGAATTCTCTCACTCCAGAAATGACACTGAGGCCATGACTACCGAACTGACCGGCGCCGCGAGGCGCCAACTCCGCCAGGCGGGCAAAACGCTCGAAGCAGCCGCCACCGTGGGCAAGGAAGGGCTCACCGACGGCGTCGTCGCGAACGTCTCGGATCTGCTGGATCGGCGCGAACTGCTGAAGGTGCGTCTGCCGGCCGGCGCGATCCGCAAGACCATCGCCGCCGAGCTGGCTGCGCGAACGGCGGCCGAGCTGATTACCGTTGTCGGGCGGACCTGCCTGCTCTACCGCCCGAATCCCGAGTTGCCCGCCGGTGAGCGAATCGTGCTGCTGTAAGCGATTCCGGATCCCGGCCGGGATTTCTTTCAGAGCAGCCGATCAGGCAGTATACTTCCACCGAACACATGATCCACTTTGAGTGCGAACATTGCAGCGAGTCGGTCCGCGTGGGCGACACCTACGCGGGGAAGAGCGGGCGATGTCCGTTCTGTCGGGGGGTGGTGCGCATTCCCGAGCAGTCCACCCGCCGGCCTGGCCTGGCGAGCCGCACCGCCCAGGAGGGCGAAAAGAACTCGGACGTTCCCCCGCCCCCGAGCGAAGCAGACAGGCGAGATCTGGAAGACGAGATGAACCTCGTCGAGATCGCCAAAGACCCCGCCGGCGAGACGGACATCATCCCGGCTGAGCATGACAACGGCCCGGAGAACCAGAACGAGCTGGACGTGGGAAATGCTCGCGATCCCGAGGAGCAGTTGCCCTCGCCGGCCGACCAGGCGCTGCCCAAGCCCGTCCCGGGAATAAAGGCGCGTCCCAAGGGGAAGCGTCGCCAGCCCCTCAAGCTCCTGCTGTGGGCGTGGGCGATCCTCGCCGCCCTGGCGGTGCTCTTTCTGCTGGCGCAGGTCATCGCGAACCGCTAGAACGCCACAGCTGCGACCTTTGCTTTACCTTCGCCTTACCAGGAATCCGCCGCCGCCAACGCGCAGCCACCACCCCGCAAGCCAGCACATCCCGGCCAACGTTGCCAGGACCCATCCCAGCTCCACCGGCGTTTCCAGCGTCGTCGGTGTCGGCAGCGGAAGCCCCTTCGCCCGGGCGACGGGGTCTGCGTTCGTCCGACCGCCGCGAAGACCCAGCAGGTTCACCGCGCGGAGGTCATCTTGGCCGGCGCTGTACACACCCGGAGCCAGCACGTTTTCGGAGGGTCGGCTGCCGCGATGCACGGGGGTCCACCCCGGATGGCCGGCCGTAGCGCTGATGGATTCATACACGGCGTCCGGTGTGCCCGTTTCGCCCAGCAGGAAGCTCATCGCGTTGTGCAGCCAGATGAGCATCGGGTAGTGCAGGGCGAGGTCGGTGTCTTCCGGGGTCGGGTCGATGGCGATCCACACGCGTCGCGGCCTGCTCGTGTCCGAACTTCGCAGCGCCAGGGCGTCGCCGTCAAGCGAGACCAGCCGCACCTGCCGGGTTTCGTCGGTGGGCACCCACGGGCGGACCTCTCGCACCGCCAGGGCCGCAAGCTCCACGTTTCGCATGACCGCGTCATCGGCGGCGACGTCGGCGGCGGCGAGGGTGAGTGGACCCCGGGCTTGCCCCGTTCGCCAGCCCCGCGGCGGATTGGGCGGCGCCAGCAGCAGCGCGGGTTTTCCGGGCGGCGGGTTGGCGCGAATGGCGATCACCGCGTCGGCGTCGTTGGCGTCGGCGACCAGTTCGAGCATCGGGTCGGCTTCGACGAAGCGTCGCACGCCCCGCCGGTCGGGCCCGAGCATCGCCACCGGCAGCACCCGTCCCTCGCGACGCGCCAACTGGGCGGAGTCCCATTCCAACCCCGAACGTATCGACACGACGATGGCTGCGCTGGTCCCGGGCAGCTTCAACGTAAGCGATTCGCGCCGGCCGGCGGGGATCACGATCTCGGCTGTCCTGCCCCATTCGCGTCGCCCACCGGGCAGGAGCCCCTCCAGAGTGACCGATTCCCGGCGTGGCTGATCGGTGTGATTTCGCAGGGCGACGAACAGCTCGGCTCCGTCCCCGGGCAGATCGGTTGCGCCGATCGCGTCGAAGGTCACCGGTGGGACGTCCGCGGGCAGCGCGACGAGCGTATCGGTGGGCCGATCGCCCCTCGCCCCGGCCGGTGCGAACGTGAAGACCGCCTGGGCGTCCTCCGGCGGGGGCGGCAGGGCGATGTCCTCGGCGGCCAGGGGTTGGCGCTGAAGAGAGGCGATAACCCCGCGCGCCTCGGACGGGCTGAGCGACTCGTGCGAACCGGTCGGCGTCAGGAGCGTCACTCGATCGGTCGAATCGAGGCGGTCCAGCAGCGCCGAGGCCGACTCGACCATCGCAACCATCCCGTCCTCGCCCAGCTCGGCCGAGGTCACCAGACGCAGCGCGATGTGTCGCGCCGGACCGGTCCACCGCATGGCAGGCCCGGCGGCGGCGAGGATGGCGCAGACCGCGCCCAGCAGGAGCACCAGCCAATCCGCGGAGACGCGGCGGGTTCGACGTTGGCGGGCGGCGGAGAGGTGCTCCCGGGCGGCCCGCCAGAATGCCAGCGTCGCCACGGTCGCCTGCTGCCGGTCGCGGCGAAGCAAGGCCCACGCCGCGACACCCGCCACGGCCAACAGCCCCACCAAAACCCACGGATGTGCCCACGTAAGCATCGCGATCCCGTCCGGTCGGCCGATCAGAACTGGCCCATG
The DNA here is from genome assembly GCA_046541875.1 of Phycisphaerae bacterium. Lineage (GTDB taxonomy): Bacteria > Planctomycetota > Phycisphaerae > SM23-33 > SM23-33 > CAZFPT01. Next base: position 13,800 of record JBKHCL010000037.1, read on the forward strand.
TCACGCTTCACGAACAGCTTGCGGATCAGCAGATATCGCCGCCCCTTGTAGTGCGTGATTTCCCCGGAGACGGTGAACAGCCGACCCCGGTCGGCGGTGGTTTTGGCGAGGTCTTCGGCCCGTTCGCGCAGACGGTTGGGCAGCAGTCTCGCCGGGCGGTCGGTCAGGGTGTTGTCCGAAACGAACCGCGCCTCCCACCAGTCGCTGTCTTTCTCGGGTACGAAGTAGACCACACGATTCTGCACGATGGTTTTCGGCCGACCGCTGCCTTTGATGGGGCGCGGCGCGACCGAGTCGTCCTTCAGCGCGTTGGAATCCACGTTCGGCAGACGCACGGGCCGATCGGGCTTGTGCTTGAGAAGCTCGGCCATGATGTCTTCCGGCGACGCCGGCTGGGTGGTGGCGTTGGGGTCGCTCGGCGTATCGGTGTCGGGTTTCGCCTCGCCCGAGGGGTTCTCGGCGCTCTTTTGGCCTGTCTCATAGGACGCCGCCCGTCGCAGGAGGATGTAGGCGTTGCCGTCATACAGCGTGGTCTCGCCGGAGACGCGGAACTCCGCGTCGGGACGGAGCTTTCGGAGCTGCTCCATCTTCTCCAGCAGCCGGGAGGGCAGCACGCGGCGGCGCGGGTGTCCGTCAAGCGCCTCGGCGTTGTCGAACTCCAGGCGATACCAGTCGCTGCGGGCGTCTTTCACGAGTGTGGCGGGCTGGTCGATCACGAGCGTGCCCGCGCGGGGGAGGTCCGCCTCTTGGGGGACCGCCCCGTTCCCGTCGGTGGGGGCGACGGTGTTGGGCTCGCCGGACTCCAGCAGAAGCATGGACAGGGCGGCGTCCTCGTTGGGGTCGGGCATGGCGGTGTCGCGGCCGCTGGTGTTGCGGACGACGGTCGGGCCACCGTCGCAACCGACGGCTGCCAGGACGACGGCCGCCAGCAGGAGTTGCGTCGCACGTCGAATCCGTTCGGGTCGAGTCATGATTGGATTGTATCCCCGCGATGCGTTCGCCTTCAAGCGTCCCCTGCCTGGTCGGCGGGAGGGAAATGTTCGGCCAGCTCGGCCGGCTCGTCCACCAGCGTGACAAACGATCGGCTTCGCGGGAGCTGATCGGTCATCATATCGAGCAGGGGCGCCCAGAACCCGCCCATGCAGACGATTGGACGGGCGGGCATCATTTTCTTGCACATGCTCTCCCACACGAAAGCGAGTTCCACCAGCGTGCCGGTTGCCCCGGGGAGCACGACGTAGCCGGCTGAGCCGAGCTGGATGAGCAGCTTGAGGCGATCTTCCAGGGTGTCGGTGACGGCCGACCGCGTGGTGTACTCGTTGGGCTCGGGCGACCAGACGCGGCAGGTCACGCCGATGACATCCCGCCCGGCCTGGCGCGCCCCGCGAGCGGAGGCCTCCATCGTGCCGCCGTACCCGCCGTTGGCGATGTCGTAGCCCAGTTCACCCAGCACCCGCCCGGTGCGTCGGGCGTACTCATAGGCGGGGTCGCCGGCTTCGGGTCCGCCGGCGCCGAACACCGTCACCACGGGCGTCGCCGGAATGTCCGTCGCGTCGGAGGTCATTGTCCCTGCTGCCTGGTGTAGTTGAGCAATCCGCCGACGGCGAGGATCTCCCGCTGCCGCCGGGACAGCTCGACGCGCGCGGTGAAGCAGGTCTCCTGCGTTTCGTTGCGGACGGTGACCTCGTCGGCAGACTCGATGGCCGGCGGGACGTTCTCGATGGTCAGGTCGTCGCCCTGGCGGATGGCGTCATAGTCGGCGTCTGAGGTGAACAGCAGCGGCAGGATGCCGAAGTTCACGAGGTTCGCCTGGTGGATCCGCTCGATCGCGCCGGCCAGCACCGCCTTCACGCCGAGATACATCGGACACAGCGCGGCGTGCTCGCGCGACGAACCCTGGCCGTAACTGTCCCGGGCGATGATGATGCTCGGTCGGCCCTGCTCCTTCAGCGCCAGGCACCGCTGGGCGAAGGTGGGCTTGCCCTCTTCGCTGTAGCAGGTGAACACGTGCTTGGCGTACTCGGGCACGTTCGAGCGGAATTTCAGCAACGCACCGGCGGGCATGATGTGGTCGGTGGTGACCTTGTCGCCGACCTTGATGGTGACCTGCCCGCGGAGCGTATCGGGGAACGTGCTGCCGGCGGGGGGTTTGACGATGGTGGATCCGCGAACGATCTCGGCGTCGCGGGCCTGGTCTTCGGGGAGCGGCTCGAGAATCAGCGAGTCGTCCACGAGGAACTCGGCCGGCTTGTCGATGCGGGGATATTCGATCCCATGCTCGCCGGTCAGGTCGCGCGGGTCGGTCACCACGCCCGTGACGGCAGCGGCGATGGCGACTTCCGGCGAGACGAGGTAGACCTTGTCGTTCTTCGTGCCGCTTCGCCCGGAGAAGTTGCGGTTGAACGTCCGCAGACTCACCGCGTCGTCGGAGGGGCTGAACCCCAGCCCGATGCAAGGCCCGCAGGCGCTTTCGAGAATGCGGGCACCGGATGAGACGATATCGGCCAATCCGCCCGAGCGGGCGATCATCTCCATGACCTGTCGCGAACCCGGGGCGATGCCCAGCTCGATGTTCGGATGCACGGTTCGCCCCTTCAGCACATTCGCGCAGAGCATCAGGTCCTGGTAGCTGGAGTTCGTGCACGAGCCGATCGCCACCTGGCGGACCGTCTCGCCGGCGACCTCGCGAACCGTGCGGATGTTGTCCGGGCTGCCCGGGGCAGCCATCATCGGCTCCAGCGCATCCAGGTCGATCACGACCTTCCCGAAGCTCACCTCGACGTAGCCTTCGGCGTCGGGTTCGCTCGTTTCCACGTCCGTGCAGAAGGTTTGGATATTTTCGAGATACATCCCGTCGTTCTCGGCGTGCAGCCGCTTGGTGATGCGGTCGTAGGTGGCGCCCTCGTCGGCGGAGAGGGGCTGATAGACGTCGCCGCGATCTTGGGCGACGAGGAACTGCTCGGTGACCTCGTCGGAGGGGAAAACGCTGGTGGTCACGCCGAGTTCCGCCCCCATGTTCGTGCAGGTGGACCGGGCGGGCACCGGCAGCGACGCAACGCCCCGGCCGTGATATTCCACGATGCACCCGACGTTGCCCTTGGTGCTCAGTACGCTCAACAGACGCAGGATGATGTCCTTGGCGGCCACCCAGGGCTGGAGAGTTCCGGTGAGTTCCACGCCGATCACGCGCGGGGCGGGCGTGTAGAAGGTTCCGCCGCCCATCGCGACGGCCACGTCCAGCCCGCCGGCACCGATGGCGATGGCGCCCATCCCGCCGGCGGTGGGCGTGTGCGAGTCGGACCCCAGCAGCGTTGCCCCGGGGCGGGCGAATCGTTCGAGATGCACCTGGTGGCAGATCCCATTGCCCGGGCGGGAGTGGTACGCTCCGACCTTCGTGGCGATCGACTGGAGGTACATGTGGTCGGTGTGGTTCTCGGGCCCGAACTGGGCCATGTTGTGGTCCACGTAGCTCACCGAGACCTCGGTGCGGACGCGGGGAATTTCCATCGCTTCCAGCAGCAGGAAGGCCGTCGTTCCGGTGGCGTCCTGGGTGAGGGTCTGGTCGATGCGGATCCCGATTTCTCCGCCGGGGGCAAGCTCGCCCTCGCGAAGGTGGTCGGCGAGAATCTTGTGTGTCAACGTCTGGGCCATCGTGTCGTCTCCTGGGGGTTCAAACGAAGCCGAGAGCATACTAAAGGATAGGCGCAGCGGCAAGGCGGCAGCGCGGGAGTGTCCGCTCTTGTCGCTTGCGATCTCGGTGGTTTACTTCGCGCCGCCGGCGCGGCAGAATGATCGGGCGAACCCATTGCATCGCGACGCGATGTGACCCATGGCAGCTGAAATAACTCATCCAGGAGCAACCAGCTATGGCCAAGATACTGATCTGCTACTACTCCAAGACCCATCACACCGAGCACATGGCCGAGGCCGTCGCCGAGGGCGTCAGGCAGGTGGACAAGGCAGAGCCCGAGGTCCGCACGGTCGATCAGGTCGCCCCGCAGGATCTCGCGTCGTATGACGGGGTCATCCTCGGCTCGCCGGTCTACTACGGTTCGATGTCCGGCGAAATCAAAACGCTGCTGGACCGGAGCATCACCATTCACGGCAAGCTGGTGGGCAAGGTGGGCGGGGCGTTCGCCAGCAGCGCCAATGTCGGCGGCGGAAACGAATCGGCCATCATGCACATGCTCCAGGCGTTGCTCATCCACGGCTGCGTGGTGCAGGGGTCGGTCATGGGCGACCACTACGGGGCCGTCGCCGTGGGCGACTTGGACGACCGCTCCCGCCGGCAGTGCTATAACCACGGTAGAATGATCGCCGAGCTGGCTGTCAAGCTGCATGGCTGATCCGGCGGGCGAGTCCGGCAAGGCCGATTGGCTGGCGGCGCTGCGGAGTGATTCGCCCCCGTGGCCCGTTCGCGCGATGCTCGTGGGCGAGGTGTTGGGGTACGTCGCCATCGCGCTGCTGTATACGCTGGTCGGCATGCGTCGGCCTCGGGAGGTCAATGCGTGGGTCGTGGCGTTCTTCGTCTTTGCCGCAGTTTGGCCGATCGCGATGAACCTCCTCCACGGCGACCGCCCGAAAGATTCCGGCCTGCGGCTGGACACGTTTCGGCCGTCGCTGAAGGAAGTCCTTCCCACGATGCTCGTGATGATGCTCGGGGTCGGCCTGGTCGGGTGGTGGGCGGGGGGATGGCATTGGCATCACGGGGAGCATTTCGCCCGCATGGGCAGCCAGTACATGCTCTGGGGCCCCATTCAGCAGTATCTGCTCCAGGCCTTCGGGCTGCGACGGTTCCGTCAGGCGGGGTTGCCCGCGTGGGCGGCGGTCGCGGGGGCGGCAGGGGTGTTCGCCATCATGCACGCGCCCAATTGGCCTTTGGTGGCGCTGACGTTCGGGGCGGGGCTGGTCTGGTGCGTGCAGTTCCTGCGACACCCGAATCTGCTGACGCTGGGGCTGGCCCACGGCGTTCTGGCGGTGTGGGTGTACCACGTGCTGCCCGGCGAATGGATGCAACGGCTGACGATCGGGGCGGAGTATCTCCATCGCCTCGCGCGATAGGGCGGCCGAGGGGGGGGCTCACTGCATCAGCAGGGCCTCGGCGATCATGATGGCGTTGAAAATCGCGTGGATCAGGATCGGGGCGACCAGTCGGCTGGTGCGTTCGTAGTTGTAGCCCAGGACGACCCCCAGCAATACCAGCGACGGGACATCCTGAATGAACGAGGCGTGGACCGCGCCGAACAGCACGCTTGCACAGGCGATCGCCACCCAGGGACGGCGGGTGTATCGGCGGATCATTGTCTGCAGCAGTCCGCGGAAGAACGTCTCCTCAGCCAGCGGAGCCAGGACCACCGCAGAGACGATCAGCACGACTTTCCAGCCGATCGGCAGCAAGGGCAGTTGCACGAGCAGGTCATGGGGTCGCTGGAGGTCGGAGGGAATCAGCCAACGGCTCACGGAGAGTGTCACCAGCACGATGGGCATGGCGATGAGCGTACCCATGGCTGCCCGTCCGGCGTCGAACAGCCAATGTCGCGTCGAGAGCCCGAATCCCCGCACCAGGCCGTTGCGGAACGCCAGATGGGCCACCGCAAGCGTCGAGCCCAGAATCGCCAATTGGCCCGCGACGTTGGCCAGGAGTATTTCGGGCATTTCGCCCCAGAAATGTCCGGCGACGGCGCTTGCCAGCACCCACAGGATGAGCGGGACAATCGCATGCAGCGGGGTGAGCGTGCTGGGGCGTGGGGAGGTCCGGGTGGCCAGGTCGAGCTTGGATGGAACGGCGATGCGGCGGATCGTCCAGATGGCGAGCATGACGGTCCCCACCGCGGTGATTCCCATCAGCAGGGGAGAGATCGTCGGGTCGCTCAAGGCCGATTGGCTGGTGGGGCCGGTTTGTGCAAGTCCCTTCGCCGCATCGGCCAAGGCGTACAATGGGTTTGACATCGATCAGCTCGCGCGAGTAGGTTGATTTCGATTCGTATTCGGAGGGCGTATCCCGATGGCAGAAACTATATTGCACCGCATCCTGGAAACCAAGCGTAAAGAGGTGGCTGCGTTGTACGAGCGGACCTCTCTGGAGGCGATGCGCGACCGGGCCGGGCAGGCCTCCCGCCCGCGGAACTTCTTCTCGGCGGTCACGGGCGAACCGGCGAGGCTGGTGAATCTCATCGCCGAGGCGAAAAAGGCCTCTCCTTCGGCCGGTGTCATTCGCGAGGACTTCCGCCCGGCGGAAATCGCCCGGGAATACGAATCCGGCGGCGCCTCGGCCATCAGTGTTCTTACCGATGAGCAGTACTTCCGGGGGCATCTGGATTACATCTCAGCCGTCAAGGATGCCTGCAGCCTGCCCGTGTTGCGCAAGGATTTCATCATCGACCCGATCCAGGTGTTCGAGGCGCGGGCGGCCGGCGCGGACGCCATTCTGCTCATCGCCGCAGCCCTCCCGCCGGGGAAGCTGCTGGATCTGATGATTCTCGCCACCGAGCTTCGCATGACGACGCTGCTGGAAGTGCACGACGTCGAGGAGGTGATGGGCATGCGATCGGTGGTGGGTTTCCCGCTGCCCAAGTACGGCCTGCTGGGAATCAACAATCGCAATCTCGCCACCTTCGAGGTGGACCTGGGGACCACGTTGAGGCTGTTGGACCTTGTCGGCGAAGAGACCCCCGTGGTGAGCGAGTCGGGCATCAAGACGCGCGAGGACGTCGAGAAACTCCGCGACGCAGGCGTATCGGCCCTGCTGGTGGGAGAGGCCCTGATGCGAGGCGGCGAGTTCGCACGGGGAGTGAACGAACTGCTGGGCCCGAAGAACGAAGACTGACGCCGGCGACCCAACGCGATAGGGCGATCCGGCTGAAGCAGTGTCGCCCCGTTGGGGCGGCGGATCCGTCCGCTGATCGAGCATCGGTCCCGAGCCGTAGGGCCCGCAACTTGTTGCGGGCGAGAGAACTGAACGGGGGCAAGCAGGGCGAAGCGAAGCGAACCACAGACCGCCCTGCCTCCCGATCATGTCGCGCACTTGTTCTGCGACGGTCGAGCAGGAACGTGGTTCTCTCGGGCTTTCGTGTATAGGCTGGTGATGAGACGTAAGGTTTTACGGAAAGGCCTGTGCAATGCCGCAACCGCACGACGCGATGCTATGGGAGCCGTTGGAGGACAAGCAGGTGCATTGCCACCTCTGCGGCCACCAGTGTCGGATCAAGCCCGACGCGCTGGGACTCTGCCGCGTGCGGCGGAATGTCGATGGAGAGCTCAAGACGCTCAATTACGAGTCGATCATCGCCGCGAACGTCGACCCGATCGAGAAAAAGCCCCTGTTTCACGTGCTGCCCGGCAGTGAGAGCCTGTCGGTGGCGGCGGTGGGGTGCAACTTCCAGTGCGACTTCTGCCAGAACTGGCAGATCAGCCAATCGCCGCGCGACGGGGGGGCGTTGGACGGTCAGTCCGCGCCGCCGGAAGATCTCGTGGCGGCCGCCATAAACCATAATTGCCGCTCGATCAGTTACACGTACACCGAGCCGACGATCTTCTTCGAGCTGGCGTATGACACCGCCAGGCTCGCCTGCGAGAAGGGGCTGGCGAACTGCTTCGTGTCCAACGGGTACATGACGCCCCGGGCCGTCGAGACCATCGCCCCGTACCTGACCGCGATCAACGTGGACCTCAAGGCCTTCCGCGAGGAGACCTATCAGCAGGTGATGCGTGCGTCGCTTGGCCCGGTGCTGGACTGCCTCCGGGCGCTGCGCGAGGCGGGAATCTGGGTGGAGGTGACCACGCTGGTGGTTCCGGGTATGAACGACAGCGACGAGGAACTCACGCAGATCGCCGAGTTCGTTGCCTCGCTGGAAGGCGACGTCCCGTGGCACGTCAGCCGATTCCGCGCGAGCTATCAGCGGACGGACGGCCGGACCACGCCGCTGGCGACGCTCGAACGGGCCACCGAGATCGGTCGGTCGGCCGGGCTGCGGTTCATCTACTGCGGCAACGTTGTCGGCCACGCCAGCGAGAGCACGTTCTGCCCGTCGTGCAGCGAGAAGCTCATCGATCGTCAGGGCTTCGTGGTCTCCCGCAACGACCTGGACGCGGGCACCTGCCCGCACTGTCGCGCGGAGGTCCCCGGCGTCTGGTCGCTGTAACCGTCACCGTCCCGGTAGCGGGTCGGCCGTTACTGGTCGTCTTCCTCGTCGAGTCCTTCGTCGTCGGCCGGGTCGTATTCGGTGATCTGCAGGTCGGCGAATCGCGTCTTGCCCAGCCGCAGGATCGTCAGGCGGACCTTCTCGAGCCCGTTCTCTTTGGCCTTGGCGACGAGATCCCGCAGGTGCTTTGCCGATTTCACCGGCGTATCGTCCAGCTGCGTGATGACCTCGTTGGGGAAGATTCTCGCCACCAGCGTCGGCGAGCCGGATTCCACCTTGGCCACCAGCACGCCGGGGTCGGAGGGCTTGCGATTCAGGGCGTATCGTACCTCGTAGGTGAGGTTCCGCACGGTAATGCCCAGCTTGCGGTTCTGCCACTTCTGGGCGGAATCCTGGTCCGGCGGGGCCAGTTCGATCTTGTAGTTGGTCTTCCGGATCTCCCCGGCGTCCTTGCCGTTGCGGTCCTGGACCCACAGGACGACATTCTTGCCCACACCGATGGCATCCATCGCGCGGGTCAGGAAGTTCTGGCGGTCCTTCCAGATGCTGGCAGCCGGCCCGAGTTCGCCCTCGCCACCGCGACGACGGTGCCACGGGTAGTCATAGTCGTTTCCGCCGGCCAGGCGCGCCTGGAACTCGAACGGATAGGGCATTCCCGCCGACTGGGCCCGCAGGAGGATATCCCCCGGCTCGATGCCCATTTTGTCGGCAGGACTGTCGGGGTAGACCACGTTCACGACGAACCCGATCTGACCGTCCTTGGTGGGCGTTTCCACCTTGAACTGTTCGGCGAGCTCCTTGTTCATCGGGACGTACTCGACGCCGAACCACGCCCGCCGCTTGGCGAGGGTGCGCGGGCGGATCTTGATTGTCGGGTCCATGTACTTCTCGGGACTCTTCAGGGCGTCGCGCAGCTCGGAGATGGTGAACACGCGCGTCTCGGTGGGGGTCTGGTCGTAGTAGCTGTCGGAGCGTTCGAGTTTCTTGGCTTCCTCGTCCTCGACGCGCTGACGGAGATACATGCCCACCAGCTCGCCATCGAAGTTCAGCAGTACGCTGCCTGGTCCGATCCCGCGGACCGCCTCCCAGTGGTACTTGCCCTCGTAGCCGCGGGATTTGCCGATCAGGCGGTTGGTGCTCAGTTCGAGATACTTGCGCCCGAACTTGCGGCGCATCGAGCCTTCCCAGAACGGTTTCATCGGCGGGTGATTGCTCTTGGCCGGCTTGATGTGCGCGGGCAGCTTGCCCTTGCGGACGGTCACCACGAACCCGGTGAAATCCTTGTACGCCCCGGCAAAGGCCACCCGCTCGCGCTTGGAGGGGGAATGCTTGATGTAGAGTTTGTCGATCCGGTCGGCCGTCTTGCGGTCCAGCGGGATGGGCACGAAGATGTGCTTGTCGCTGATGGCCACGGCGAAGACGGGCACCTCTCGGCCGGCTGCGGAACTGCCATAGCCGTACCGCCCGCTGCCCGACTCGCCCCGGAACGTGATGATGATCTCGTAGAGCGAATCGTCCAGCTTGCCTCGGATGGATTCTTCCTTCTTGGCCAGCTCAGCGGTGGCGATGCCCTTGGCCTTGATGAGGTCCGGCCCCTTCCAGAGGCAATCGGTCTGCTTGACGTCGAAGAACCGCCCCAGCGAGCATCCCACGGGCTTTCCGTCCTTTCGGCAGACGATGCCCGGTTCGGTGGTGTTCATCCCGCGGTATCGGCTTCGATAGCCACGGTACCCGTAAAAGACGTTGTCGATCTCGCCGCGGGCGAACCGCACCGACGGGCTCAGCGGATGCTTGCGGATCCGCCACTGGTCCTCTTCCTGCAACAGACCGGCCTCGCTGAGTGAGCTGTTCAGTCCGCGGGACAGCGGAGCAAACGCCAGAGGAGTCAGCTTGGACGCGTGTTTTTCGGGAACGACCAGCTCGATGGCCGTCACGTTCGAAAGCAGCCGCGAGCGCGTCGCGGGGATCTTCTCACCGGCGACGGTTTCCACCTCGACGCGGTCGATGAATCGCGGCTCGATCCCGTCGTCGTAGACCAGGATGCGTCCTTTATCGATCACCACGCCCGAGGTCTCGCGGGGTCGCTTTTTCTCGATGTACTCCTCGTAGATCTCCGAGAGCTGGTAGTTGTCCTCCACCTCCGAGGGCGTCTCGGTGACGTCCTTCTTGAACCACGTGCGGACGATTACCAGACTCCGCCGGGCCGCGGTGAGCGTCGCTTCGGGGAAGAGCGGCTCGTTGGCGTCGTCGGCCGACGCGTTGGCGTCCGGGGTCGACATCGCGGTGTTGGGGTCTTGCGCATCGGCCGATCCGTCCGCGCTCAGCCAGGCCGGCAGGACCACCATCGTCAGCATCGTCATTGCGATCAGGAGCTTCTTCATGATTATTCCTCCTTGAGGTAGTCCTTGGCCCAGTCGAGGGTTTTCCAGTTCAGGCGGTTCTGCCGCTTGATGGTGATGAGCACCTTCTTGTCCGCCCGTTTCGGATCGTTGATGAGTTTGTCGTAGGCAGCCTTGACGTCCTGGAGCGTTCTGACCTTCGTCTCGCCGATCTTCAGGATGATGTCATTTTGCGCAAGCCCGGCGTCCGAGGCGTTGCCCTCGTACCGCACGCCCTGGATGTACACCCCGCCGTCGGGCTGGAAGAAGTGCAGCGTGGGGTTCTTGTACTGCGAGATCTCCTTGACCGTCATGTTCCAGCGTTTGAGGTCCAGGTCCTCGCCCTCGAACTTTCCGCGGACGCTCGGGTCCAGACGGATGGCGTACAGGGCTCTGCCGCCAAGGTCTTTCGGGGTGATCACGCGATCGGTCTTCTGGCCTTGGGCGGGCCCGCCGTAACGGATCACCTCGCGCGGTTCACCGGGGGGCTCGGCTTGGGCGCTGGAAGGGGTGTTGGCGTCCCTGTCTGCCTGCTTTCGGGCGATGTACAGCGTCACCTCCTGATTCGCCGGCAGGTCGGCCAGCCAACGCTCGATGGCGGGTAGCTCTTCGGTGTACGTGCCGTCCACCCGGTGCTCCTCGCTGCCGATAAGCAGGTCACCGTCGCGGATGCCCGCCTTGGCGGCGGGGCTTTCGGTGTCCACGCCGCGGACCAGCACGCCGCAGTTGGCGTCGGTGAACGTGTTGGAGTTGAAGTCCTTCAACGGTTGAAGCTGCAGGCCGGTATAGGTGCGTTGCACCTTCACGGGCCAGTCGTTCGGCTCGGTCGCATCCGCCCGTTTGCGCAGGCGTCCGGTGATGTCGGTCACCACGTTGGCCGGGATGGAGAACCCGATCCCGTCGGCCCACATGCCCAGCGTGTTGATGCCGATAATCCGACCCTCGGCGTTCACCAGCGGCCCGCCGGAGTTGCCCGGGTTGATGGCGGCGTCCGTCTGGAACCACAGGTTGAACCGGTGCTGCGAGTTGAAGCCCAGATACCGCCGCGTGTTCGAGATGATCCCCTGCGAGATGCTCCGCTCGAACCCGAACGGCGAGCCCAGCGCCATGGCCAGTTGCCCTTCGATGACCTTGCTGCTGTCGCCGAATTTCGCATACGGCAGCGGGTCGTGGCCGTCGGGCAGCTTGAGCTTCAGCAGCGCCAGGTCCGTCTCGGGGTCCAGCCCGACGACGATGGCGGGCACCTGCGTCTTGTCGCCCAGCACGCAGTTGACCTCGATGGCGTTCTCGGCGACGTGGTTGTTGGTCACGACGTAGCCGTTGGGATCGATGATCACGCCCGAGCCGACCACCTGCGCCCGCTCACGCTCGCCGCCCTCGAAGACTTCCTGGATCGGCTTGATGTAGACCAGGGCGGGATACACGCGGTCCTTGGCGGTGGCTTTGGCTTGTTCGTCGTCGACGCTGTGGAGTTGCCCGTCGCACCCGACGAAAACCCCTATGCTCACGACGCACAAAAACGCTGCAGCCCAACGGGCAGATGTGCTCATCCCAGACTCCTTCCATGCCACATGTGAGGGAGACGATCGCTCCCCTGACTCGGTCCCGACCGCCCCCGGCTGGAACCTTTGACAGATTATGTCCCTCCCATAGACCTCGGGGCAAGGAATATCTTACAACACCGCCGGCCGAGATGTATAATCCGTGCCCCATTGGGGATACCGACCATGAACGAATCCGCCGACATTCGCCCGCTGCTCCGCCTGCACCTGGCCGACGGGGTAGGCTCCGTGACGTTTCATCGTCTCGTGAAGGCCTTCCGCACTCCCGCCGGCGTGGCGGCTGCTTCCGAGGGACAACTCCGTCGCGTGCAGACCGTCGGCCCGAAGACGGCGGTGGCGATCCGCTCGGTGACCGACGAACAGATCGACGACGAACTCCGCGAAGCCGACCGCCGGGGCGTGCGCATCATCGGGTGCGACAGCCCGGACTACCCCCGCGCCCTGCAACATCTGGGCCCGTCTCGCCCGCCGCTGCTGTACGTTCGCGGGGAGCTGACCGCCCCCGACGCGCTGGCTATCGGCGTGGTGGGCTCGCGACGCTGCACGCATTATGGCATGGAACAGGCCGGCCGCTTCGGTGAGCTTCTCGGCAGGGCGGGGTTCACGGTGGTCTCCGGCGGCGCGCGGGGGATCGACACAGCCTCCCATCGCGGGGCGCTGGTCGCCGGCGGGCGGACCATCGCCGTGATGGGCTGCGGCCTCAGCCATACCTACCCGCGTGAGAACCGGGCGCTGTTCGAGCAGATCGTTGCCGACGGTCAGGGCGCGCTGATCAGCGAGTTGCCGATGAAGACGGCCGTCAAGGCGGGCAACTTTCCCACGCGGAACCGCATCATCTCGGGGTTGTCGCTGGGCGTGCTCATCGTCGAAGCCGCCCGTCGCAGCGGGGCGCTGATTACCGCCCGCGACGCCGCCGAGCAGAACCGCAGCCTCTTCGCCGTGCCCGGCCCGGTCGATTCGCCGATGTCGCAGGGCACCAACGACCTCATCCGCGACCATGGCGCGACGCTGGTGCAGAACCTCGATGACATCCTCGAAGACCTCGGCGACGTGGGCGAGGCGATGTCGGCAGCCCAGGGCGAGGGCGAAACGCCGAGCGTCGAGGACGTCCCCCTTCCGCCGGGCCTGGACCAGACCGAACGCACGCTGGTGGCTGCCCTCTCGCGCCAGGGGCGATCGCTGGACGAGGTGGTCCGCGAGACGGGCGTTCCGGTGGCCAAGGCGGCCCCGGCGATGACAATGCTCGTGCTCAAGGGCGTCATCGAGCAACGCCCGGGCAATGTCTTCGCCCGGCGGAAGAAGGGGTAGCCCGCCGACAGCGCCGCCGTTCGGGCCTGACCGGACGGGCGATGCGCTGAAATGGACGGGGCCGATTGGGTATACTGGTCGCATGGCCAGGAAACGAGCAGCCGTGCTGGAAGACCTTCGCGAGACGATCTCGCAGATGCCCACGGGTCCGGGCGTGTACCTGTTCAAGGACGCCGCGGGCGTGGTGCTGTATGTGGGCAAGGCGAAGTCTCTGCGCTCGCGGGTGGCCAGCTACTTTCAGCCCGGGGCGGATCTCCAGTCCAGCCGGGGGGAACGCATCGAACACATGGTGGGCAAGCTCGTCGAGGAGATCGACTGGCTGGAGTGCGAGTCCGAGGTCGACGCGCTGCTGCGGGAGAGTCGGCTGATCAAGGACATCCGCCCGAAGTTCAACGCCGCCCAGCGGGACGCCAAGACCTACCCCTACCTGCAGGTGACCACGCGGGAGGACTTTCCGCGGGTGTCCATCACGCGCGAACCGCTCTCGAAGAACGTCAAGCTCTACGGGCCGTTCGTCTCGCCGGCCGACCTGCGGGCGGCGCTGCCGCTGATGCAGCGGGTGTTCAAATTCCGCACCTGCACACTGGACATCGACGCCGACGACGAGTCGCGCAAGTTTTTCAGGCCTTGCCTGCTGTACAGCATCAAGCAGTGTACCGGGCCCTGCGGCCGGCGGGTATCGCGCGAGGACTACCGCCGGCAGATTCATCGGTTGCGGCAGTTTCTCGACAGCAAGGGAACCACGCTCAAGCGCGAGCTCACCGTCGAGATGCAAGAGGCGAGCAAGGCACTGGAGTTCGAGCGGGCGGCCGAGCTTCGCGACGAGTTGCGTGCGCTGGAGGGGCTGCAGAAGCGAGGGCTGGTACACGAGCACGCCCAGCCCGAGGCGTTCTTCGTGGACCCGGCCGAGGGTCTCGCGCGGCTGGCGGATGTGCTCAAGCTCCCCCAGACGCCGCGATCGATCGAGGGGATCGACATCGCGCATCTCGGCGGCGGTGAGTTGTGCGGGGCGCTGGTTTGCTTCATCGACGGCAAGCCCTTCAAGAACGGCTACCGGCGGTACAAGATCCGCACGGTGGACGGGAACGACGATTTTGCCTGCATGCGGGAGGTGGTCTGGCGGCGGTACAAGCACGCCGGGATGAACGCCGAGCTGTTCCCGGACGTGATCCTCATCGACGGCGGCAGGGGGCAGCTCAACGCGGCCTACAGCGCGTTCGAGGACCTGGAGTTCACCCCGCCGATGCTGATCTCGCTGGCGAAGAAGGAGGAAACGATCTTTGTTCGCGGACGGGACAAACCGCTGAAGCTCTCCCGCCACGACGCCGGGCTTCGCGTACTCCAGAGCGTTCGCGACGAGGCACACCGCTTCGTGCAGCACTACCATCACATCCTGCGGCGACGGGCCACGCTCGGGCAGGACGCCCCGGTCGGGCGGGGTCGGCCTCAAGGATCGTGAGAGGGTTCTTCGTGGCATGG
>JBKHCL010000131.1:0-7925 GCA_046541875.1 Phycisphaerae bacterium
ATCGCCGCGACAATCGCCAACATGCCGGCCAGCAGAACCGCCATCACGACGATGCCCAGCTTCTTGAGCTGATTGGTGTGGGCTTCGACCTGGTCGCGGAGTTCGTCGTTGGCGTTGGAGAGGTGGTCGCGCACCTGTTCCATAAGCTCGGCCTGGGCGGCGGTGGCACGGTTGTTGGTCTCGGTGGCTTCGTTGAGCTGGGCGAGCGACTGGATGACCTTCTGCTGGGTCTGCTCGGAGGTATGCATGGACTGCTGGATTCCGTTGAGGCAGTCGGTCTGGTTCTTGGCCTCGGTGGCGAGGTCGCGCATGGTTTCGAGGATTTCGTCGTCGATGCCGGACTCCCGGAACTTCTCCAGCGCCTGGGCGATCTGCCCGGGCAGGGCGAGCTGTTCGCGCAACGCCGTGGACAGCGAGGACATGCTCTCGGGCAGGGTCCGCAGGGCGTCCATGAGCTCGCGCAGGTCATCGGGGTCGATCACCGGGCGGGTGTCAGCCAACTCGTCTTCGCGGGCGCGAACCGACAGGCCGTTCTCGCCGGAAGCCTGCTGGTCGGCGTGTTCGTCGTACCGGTCTGCCTGGTCGGAGGATTCAAACTCGTCGGCGTCGGTCTGTTGGGCCGACGGACGTGCGTCCCACGATTCATCCGCCTGGGCGGCTGCGTGTTCGACGCAGACGCCGCCTTTAGGTTGCTCAGCCATCGCCACCGGTGGAACATCCTCGGACTCGTATCGGCTGGGCGGCTCTGAGGCCCCGGGGGTCGGCTCGATCATCTCTCCGTCGAGGGAACATGTTCGAATGCACGCCTTCTTGAAGGCTGAGAGCTTCTGTCCGATGGTTCCCCAGAATTCCTTTACGCTCATGTTACCGCCCTCTCTGCGAGTTTGTGGAGGTTGACGCCTTCTTCGGGGCGTCCTATTATCGCTCGCTGGTCTATTGTAGACCGGGATCGGGCGAATGAAAAGATTCTCTCTGGGATGGTTTTTGGCCCTCGCGCTGGCGGGGGCGGGTTGCGACCGACCGGCCACCAGGCCGGGGGCCGACTCTCCGCGCATCGTCAGTCATTCTCCGGCGCTGACGCGGATCCTGATCGACCTGGGCCTCTCGAAGCACATCGTGGGCGTCACGCGGTACTGCCCCTCCGTGCCCGACGCGAACGTCCCCGCCGTCGGCGATCTGACCCGCGTGAACACCGAAGCCATCCTCGCCACCGACCCCGACGTGGTGCTCATTCAGCAGAAACGCGAAGACTTCGATCTGCTCAGCAAGGTCCGCCCGGAGATCCGCGTGGAGCACTTCCAGATCGATCGCCTGGAGGACATCCCCGTCGCAGCTCTTCGCATCGGCAAGATTGTCGGCAAGCCCGACATCGCCCGCCGGGCCGCCCACGCGTTTCATGGGAAGCTGCAGTTCGTTCGGATGACGGTCATCGGCCGAGATCGGCCAAGTGTGCTGTTCGTGATGGGTACCACGCGCCCCAGCGTGCATGCGGAGGGCACGTTCGTGGACGATCTCATCACGACAGCCGGCGGCGTGAATGCAGCCAAGTCGATTCCCGGAGCCCGGAAATGGCGAAAGGCCACGCTCGAGACCATCGCGTCGGCCGGTCCGGATGTGCTGATCGTGCAGAGTTCGCCCGGAAAAGTGGACGCCGCCCGGGCATACTGGTCGCAATGGAAGCAGATCCCCGCCGTCGCCGCCGGGCGAGTGCACGTGGTCACCGACGAAGCCTGGATGACTCCCACACTGCAGCTTGCCGACCTGGCAGCCGATCTGGCGGACATGATTCACCCGGACCGACCGACCGGAGAATCGCGGTGAACGGAACCCCCACACCGCTTCCGCACCGCGTCCCCACGCTGGGTCGGCTGGCCGCCTGGTCGCTGGTCGGGCTCACCGTCTCAGCCGTGGTTGCCCTGGCGTGCAGCTTTGTGGGTCCGTTTTCCCTCCCGGACGATTCGCCCTTCTGGACGCATCCGATCTGGCAGGCGCGAGTGGTTCGTCTCGCTGCCGCCGGCGTGGTCGGGGCGGGGTTGGCGATCGGGGGGGTAGCCCTGCAGGGCCTGTTGCGCAACCCGCTGGCCGAGCCGTACATTCTGGGTATCTCCAGCGGGGCGGGCGTGGGCGTGTTGCTGGGCTTGGCGCTGGCGGCGAGGGTGGCGCTGCCGGACTGGCTGACCACGCCGGTTCTGGCGTTCGTGGGAGCCGTCGCCACCTGTGCGGTGGTCTTCGCGGTCGCCCAGCGGCGCGGTCGGCTGGACCCGTACACGCTGATTCTCTCGGGCGTGATCGTCAACGCCTTCAACGGCGCGATCATGCTGACCATCCACCTGTACGTGGACCCCTACCGCGTGGCCGAGTTCGTGCGGTGGGGCATGGGCGACGTGCCGGACACCCTCTCGACCACCCGGTTGGCGGTCGGAAGCGGATGTGTGCTCGTCGGCGGGCTGGCGTTGCTCTGGCGTGGGGCTGCTCTCAACACACTGGGCCTGGGTGACGAGGTCGCCGCTTCGACCGGCGTGGGCGTGGACCGTCTGCGCGTGGAGGTATTCGCAGCTGTGGGGCTCATGACGGCTGCTGCGGTGGCATTGGCGGGTCCGGTGGGCTTCGTGGGTCTTATCGTTCCGCACGTGCTGCGCATGCTGCTGGGTCCGGACCATCGCCTGCTGACGGTGGCCGGGGCGTTCGGCGGGGCGGTGTTCCTCATGCTCGCCCACGCCCTGTGTGTGGCAGCAGGACCTTTGCTGAACGTGGACGCCGTGCCCATCGGCGTGGTGACCAGCCTGTGCGGCGGGCCTTTCTTCATCGCGTTGTTGCGTCGTCGCGGCGCGGAGGCGGGCTGGTGAGCGAACGACCTCCCATCCTCGAAGCGCGCGACGTGACGTTCGCTTACCCCCGCGGCGGTAAGGTGCTTCACGGGGTGACACTCACAGCCGCCGCGGGTCGCCTGGTTTGCCTGCTGGGTCCCAACGGGTCGGGGAAGACCACGCTGCTGCGCTGCCTGCTGGGGCAGCTCGAACCGTCGGCCGGCGAAGTCGTGCTGGATGGTCAGCCCCTGGGCAGACACTCGCGCCGGCAACTGGCGCGGAAGCTGGCGTACGTCCCGCAGACGCCGAAATCGGCGTTTGCCTTCAGCAGTTGGGAGATTGTTCTGTCCGGACGGTTCGCCCACGGCAGCGGGCTGGGGTTCGCCTCGGAGCACGACCATGCCGTCGCCCGCCAGGCGATGACCATGACCGAAACGCTCGAATTCGCCCCCCGAACGCTCGATGAACTCTCCGGCGGCGAGGCCCAGCGGGTGATGCTCGCCCGCGCCCTGGCCCAACAGCCGGCTGTGCTGCTGCTGGACGAGCCCACCAGTCACCTGGATATCCGCAACCAGTTGGCGATTTACGACCTGATGCGCCGCGTCGCCCACGATTGGCCGATGGCGGTGGTGTGTGTCTCCCACGACCTGAACGTCGCCGGGCGTTTCGCCGACGAGATCGCGCTGATGCGCGACGGAGCCCTCCTTGCCGACGGACCGGCGAGAGAGGTTCTCACTCGCGAGGCGATCTCGGCTGCGTATGATGTGGACGTGGACCTGATCGACGTGATCGGATCGCCCGTTCCAATGGTTCGCGCACGGATGAAACCGCCCGTCGGGGAGTCTCCCGACGAGAACGAATAGACCGATCGCATGGAAACCGAACACATTCACAGGCTGGACAACCTCGAAGACCAACTGCACGGCTGCGTGCTGACGATGGGCAACTTCGACGGGGTCCACGAGGGGCATCGGCGGATCCTGCAGACCTGCCGGCAGTACGCCGACCCGCACGGCGCGCCGGTGGTGGCGATGACGTTCGACCCGCCCCCGGACCTGGTGCTGCGCCCGGGCGACGACCCCCAGCGCATCGACCCGTTGCAGGTCAAGGCGAAGCTGCTGCTCGAAGCCGGCGCCGACGAGGTGGTCATCGTCACCACCGAACCGATGCTGCTGGCGATGGCACCGCTGGAGTTCATCGATCAGCTCATCATGGAGTACTTCGCGCCGCGACACATCGTGGAGGGTCGGAACTTCTTTTTCGGGTTGCAGCGCAGCGGAAACGTCGAGACGCTCCGTGCTGCCGGGGCCCAGCGGGGGTACCTGGTTCACGTGGTGGACCCCGTCGGCCGGGAGATTCGCGGCGAGTCGCAGCGGGTGAGCTCCACGCTGGTGCGCCTGCTCGTGCAGACCGGCCGGGTGGAGGAGGCCGGGGAGATTCTTACCCGTCCGTTCGCACTGTATGGCCGGGTGATCGAGGGGGACGGTCAGGGGCGAAAGATGAACTACCCCACCGCCAACATCGACCCGTCGGGCCAGGTCATGCCCATGGACGGCGTGTATGCCGGCCAGGCGGAGATCGAGGGCGAAACCTGCCTCGCCGCGATCAGCATCGGGACCAAGCCCACCTTCGGCGCCCACGAACGGACGGTCGAAGCGTACCTGCTGGATACCTCGGGCGACTATTACGGTAAGGGCATGACACTGCGGTTTTTCCGGTGGTTACGCGAACAGGAAGCGTTCCAAACCGCCGATATACTCAAGGAACACATCGCCGAGGACGTTCAGCGTGTACGAGAAATCTGTGACCAGTTCAGCCGTCCGTGATACCATCGCAGCCCGGATTTCCGAGGCGCGGCGCATTCTGCTTTGTACCCACACCAACCCGGACGGGGACGGACTGGGCAGCATGCTCGCTCTGGCGCGATCGGCCCGGCAGGTCGGTCGGGAGGCGAGAGTGGTCGTCGCCGGTGAGGTGCCCCGCAAGTACGGGTTCCTCTTCGAAGATGAAACCCCGCTGGGCGTTGAGGACCTGTCCGCGTCGGCAGACTGGGCCGATGTGCTGGTCGTCGTGGACACCACCGCCGTCGAGCAACTGACCGGCATGGTCGCCGCCCTTCAGGGCCGAGCGGAGAAGCTGGTGGTGATCGACCATCACGCCTCGGGCGGCACGTTGGGACCGCTGCAGTGGGTGGACCCCTCCGCCGCGGCGGCTGGGCTGCTGGTGGGCGAGCTGCTGGAGGAGCTGGGTTGGCCTCTGGACGTGTCCGTGGCGCGTTGCCTCACCGTAGCGGTGCTTTCGGATACCGGATGGATGCACTTCTCCAACACCGACGCTCGTGTGCTGCGGGCGGTGGCGAGGTGGCTGGAAACGGGCGTCGAGCCCGACGTGCTGTACGATCGGCTCTTCCAGCGGGACCGCGTCGAGCGCCTGCGTCTGATGGCCCGTGTCATCGACAGCCTCGAGCTGTATCACCACGCCAGGCTGGCGGTGATGGTGCTTCGCCGGAAGGATTTCGACCAGACCGGGGCCCGCCGCGAGGAGACCGAAAACCTCATCAACGAGGCGTTGCGCATCGAGACGGTGGACGTGGCAATCCTGCTGACCGAGACACCCGACCGCATCCGCGTGAGCCTGCGAAGCCGCTGCGACGTGGATGTCTCGGCGATCGCCGCGGAGTTCGGCGGCGGCGGACACCCCCGCGCCGCGGGGCTCAAGAGCAACGAGCCCATCGACGAACTTCGCAGGCGGCTGATCCGCTCTGCCCGGGCAGCGTTGGATCTGTCCTGAACGCCGCCGGTGCGAATCTCCGAATCGGCCGAACTTTCAACCAAGGGTGTTCGTCCTAAATAATGGTAGAATGGACGGGGGATTTGTGCGCACAGACCGGGAGAACACCATGGCCCGCACGTTGAGCCAATCGGACAGCGAACTGTTCATCGAGTATGCCCTTCGGATGACGAAAGGGCGGATTCGACTGGTCAGTGCCGCCACCGCGATGCTGACGGTGGTCGCCGCGGCTGCGGCGTTTCTGCTGGTGATGGTGGCGGCTGACCATTTCGTAGCCGGCGGGCTCTCCCCGACGGTGGCGACGGTGCTGCGGGTGCTGTTCGTGCTCACCGAGCTGGGGCTGCTCGCTGCGTTGGTGGTGGTTCCGCTGGTCCGGAAAATCAACAACCTCTACGTGGCCCGGCTGATTGAGCGGTCGCACCCGGAATTCCGAAACGACCTGGTCAGTGCGCTTCAGTTGGAAGGCGACGCGCGAGTGGGGGCGGGCTCGTTGCAGGCGATCAAACGACGCGCCGCCGGCGAAGTGGCGGAAGTGGAAGTCGAGTCCAGCGTGAACACGCGGGGCATTCGGCTGATGGGTATCGTCTGCCTCGTGGCGATCGTCCTGTTCGGCGGCTACTGCCTGCTCTCGGACAAGGCGGTTTGGCCTTCGGTGGCGCGGGTGGCGCTGGGCAACGATCAGATCGCCGCACCGACCATCACGCGTATCGTGCATGTCACGCCGGCCGGCGGATCGGAAGTGCTCTCCGGCAGGGCGGTGACGTTCCGGGCGTCCATCGAGCAGCGCAAGGACAGCGACGTGGTGCTGAAGGTCTACCGCGACGGGGCAAATCGCCTGCTGGACGACGACGTGCTCGTGATGAAACCCACCGGACGAGAAGTCCGTGGGGGCGAGGAATTCGTCGCCACCTGGCCCAGTGCCTCGGCGATGAACGGCAAGGCGGTGCGGTTCGAGATCGTCGCCGGCGACGCCAGGCGGGGCGGTATGCTCAAGGTGCTCCAGGAGCCGACCCTCTCACAGCTGCGCGCGACGTTGCATTGGCCCGAGTATACGGGCAAGGGCGCCGAGCTCCTGGAGAGCGGCTCGATCGAAGCCCTGGCGGGCACGCGCGTTTCGCTGGTGGCGGTGGCCAACCACGAGGTGCAAAGCGCCAAGCTTCGCTTCGAGAACGGCGGAGCCCGACTGATGAGCGTCGACGGGCATCGCATGCAGACCGAGTTCCGCGTGACCGACGACGACCGCTATCGCGTGGTGTACAGGGGCGCCCACGCCCTGGTGGAGTACGATCGGGATTCGTGGTTCGCCATCCGCGTGTTGACGGATCGGCCGCCGGTGGTGAAGCTCACCGAGCCCGGCGGCCAGGTCGAGCTGCCCGTCAACGAGACCCTGCGCATCACCGGCGAGGCGTCCGACGAGTACGGGCTGGCGAAGCTGACGCTGGTGGTCCGCGAGATGGGGGCCGGCCGTATCGAGCGGATCGACCTGGGAGAGTTCGCCGCTCCGGGCGCGTCGACGCGGCACATCGGCTACACCACGCCGGTCGAGCAGTTGGGTCGGGAGGGTCAACGCCTGCGCTGCCACCTCGAAGCGCGCGACCATAAGGGCGACGATGGACAGCTCACGCGGTCCGAGGCGTTCGAATTGCTGATTCAGCCTCCCGACGAGCAACTCATCGCCCAGCAGCAGGCCCAGCAGGAGGCGATGGAGAACCAGCCCGACGGCGGCAGGCGGCCGGACGACGAGCTCACCGGCGAGCGCGACGAGCAGGCCCGCGCCGAGGAGGGCGCCGAGGAGGGCGCCGAGGAGGGCGCCGAGGGCGCGGACGACAGCCAGGCCGACGGTGGCGAAGACGACCAACTCGCCCGGCGCGACGACGATGCCGACGACGGCCGCCAAGACATCGAAGACCTCCTCGATCCGGACGACGAGGACGCCGAGAAGCTCGAACGCATTAAAGACCTCCTTGACCCCAAGGATGACGACGCCCAGCAAGGCCAGCAGGGCCAGCAGGGCCAACAAGGCCAGGGCGAGGGCGAGGGACAGGGTGAAGGCCAAGGCGAAGGTGAAGGACAGGGTGAAGGCCAGGGTGAAGGCCAGGCCGAAGGTGAAGGACAAGGCAAAGGCGAGAGCGAAGGACAAGGCGAAGGACAGGGCGAAGGGCAGGGACAAGGTGAAGGCGAAGGACAGGGTGAAGGGCAGGGCGAAGGTGAAGGACAAGGCCAAGGTGAAGGACAGGGCCAAGGTCAAGGCCAAGGTGAAGGACAAGGTCAGGGCCAGGGTCAAGGCCAGGGCGAAGGCGAAGGTCAGGGTGAAGGGCAGGGCGAAGG
>JBKHCL010000038.1:0-28453 GCA_046541875.1 Phycisphaerae bacterium
CCAGGAAAGCGCCGAAAAAGACGGCCCGCAAAAGCACCCGCAAGAAGAAGTAGCTTTCTGCCGAACTCGGCGGGGCGTTGCCCTGCCAGATGATTGTCATACCCACGGCGGCGATCGATCCCGATCGTCGCCGTGTTTTTTCGTCTCGGTGAGGCTCGACGGTCCGGGGATCCTCGCGGGGGTTGTGGTCACGCGGGCAGGACGTATAATGCACCTCGTGAGAACCATCGCGATGATCAACCAGAAAGGCGGCGTCGGCAAGACGACGACCGTGGCGAATCTTGGCCAAGCGCTGGCCGACCGGAAGCGGGAAGTCTGCCTGATCGACATGGACCCGCAGGCGCACCTGACGCTGCACTTCGGGATCGAGCCCACGGTCGATCAGCCCAGCCTCTACGACGTGCTGGTGGCCGACATGCCGCTGAGGCAGTCCGCCATCACGCCGGCCGATCGCCTGACCGTCGTGCCGTCGTCGATCGACCTGGCCGGGGCGGAAGTCGAACTCGCCGCCACCGTCGGACGCGAGCAGATCCTGCGAGACCGCATCGCCGAAGCCGACCTCGACGCCTCCTGCATCCTGATGGACTGTCCGCCCAGCCTCGGGCTTCTCACGCTCAACGCACTGGCGGCCGCCGATGAAGTCATCATCCCGCTACAGCCTCACTTCCTCGCCCTGCAGGGGCTCGGCAAGCTGCTGGAGACCGTCTCGCTCGTGCAGCGTCGAATCAACCCGTCGCTGAGAGTTTCCGGCGTGATCCTGTGCATGTACGAATCCAACACGCGCCTCGCCGGCGAAGTGCGGGACGACCTGGAAGACTTCATCCGTCAGTCTCGCCGGCAGGATGTTCCGTGGGCGTCGGCCCGGGTCTTCCAGACGGTCATTCGTCGCAACGTCAAACTGGCCGAGTGCCCGTCCTACGGCACGACGATCTTCCAGTACGACCCCTCCTGCCACGGGGCCGCCGATTACGCCGCACTGGCCGAGGAGTTCCTCTCCGCCCCGCCCGGCAAGAGTGATGGCGAGCCCTCCCGGCCGCTCGTTGTTGGCACCACGGATGAACCCGTCCCAGCCGGTACGCCCGAGCAGTCCGCCCCGGTGACCTACCCGGCCGCGATGCCGGAATCGCGACCCGTTCCCCCTGCCCGCAGCAACATCCCGGGCCGATACTCGCCGGCCGACGCGTCGGCGGTGGACGTACACTCGGCAGAATGACCGTCCCCGCCCCCCTGCCACGCTCCGCACGAGTGCTCACCGTGCTCTGCCTTGTCGCCTGGATCGGCGCGTTCACCGCAACGCATGTTCCACTGAATCGCGTGATGCGAGACATGGAATTCCAACCCTCGGACGTCTGGCTGCACATGGTGGGGTACTTCGGCCTGACGACGATCTTCCTGCTGACGATGTTCGCCCGCCGCTGGAGGCGATACCGACGTCTGGTGACCATCCTCCACGTGATCCCCATCTACGGCGTGATCGACGAGCTCACGCAACCCCTCGTAGGACGAACCGCCGCCGTCACTGATTGGCTGGCGAACATCGCGGGAATGATCCTCGCGATCGCCCTGATCGAAGGCCTGGCCGCATGGCGCAGCCGCCGAACCGCCACCCCGGCTGCATGAGGGGCTTCGGCCCGCCGGCCCCTCACTGTTCCAGACCCGCCTCGGCGACCTCGACGGCCTTGAGCAGTGCACGGGCCTTGTTGATGGTCTCCTGGTACTCGTTTTCCGGAACGGAGTCGGCCACGATGCCCGCGCCCGCCTGCAGGTAAACCTTCCCATTGCTGACCACCATCGTCCGCAGCGCGATACAGGTATCCATGTTGCCGCCGAAATCCACGTATCCCACCCCACCGGCGTAAGGCCCGCGGCGGGTGGGCTCGAACTCGTCGATGATCTCCATCGCACGGATCTTCGGCGCGCCGCTCACCGTGCCCACCGGCAAGGCCGCCTTGAGGGCGTCAAAGGCGTTCATGCCCTCGGCCAGCTTGCCCTGGACGTTGGAGACGATGTGCATCACGTGGCTGTAGCGTTCGACCGTCATCATGTCGGCCAATTCAATGGTGTTCGGCTCGGCGACCCGCCCGACGTCGTTGCGGGCTAGGTCCACCAGCATGATGTGCTCGGCCCGTTCCTTCGGATCTTCCAGGAGTTCTTTCTCCAGGGCGAGGTCCTCCTCCTCGGTTTCGCCTCGCGGGCGAGTGCCGGCCAACGGGCGATTCGTGACCACGCCGTTCTCCACGCGGCAGAGAATCTCCGGAGAGCTGCCCACCAGCGTCACCTCGGGCATGCTCAGAAGGAACATGAAAGGCGAAGGGTTCACCACCCGCAGTGCCCGGTAGATATTGAACGGGCTGGCCGTCGTTTCCACATCCAGCCGCTGCGAGGTGACCACCTGGAAGATGTCGCCGGCGCCGATGTACTCCTTGCACCCCTCGACCATGCGGCAGTACTCCTCCCGCGTCATGTTGCTGCGGAACGCCTTCTGCGGGAGGCCCTCGAGGTTGATTTCGCTGACGGGATACCCCCCGCCCTCGCGGAGACGTCCGATGGTTCGCTCGATGGCGTTGATCGCGTCGTTGTACGCCTCGCCGGGGTCCTTCTCGATGTGGGCGTTGGCGACGATCTTGATCGTCTTGGACACGTGGTCGAAAATCACCATCGTCCGGTACAGCCCGAAGCAGATGTCCGGCAGGTGACGATCGTCCTCGGGACCCTCACCGATGTCCTCGTAGTAACGCGCCATGTCGTAGCCGGCATAGCCGACCACGCCGCCGGTGAATCGCGGCAGGTCCGGCAGATGCACCGGCCGATGGGCATCCAACGCCTTCTGGATCTCCGCGAGCGGGTCGGAGGTCTCCATGACCTCC
This sequence comes from Phycisphaerae bacterium, assembly GCA_046541875.1. Taxonomy (GTDB): domain Bacteria; phylum Planctomycetota; class Phycisphaerae; order SM23-33; family SM23-33; genus CAZFPT01. The sequence goes on from JBKHCL010000038.1 coordinate 2,868, forward strand.
GGTTCCTGGCGGCCAACCTGCACGGTCAACTCGTTCCGCCGGGCGGTGTACACCACGTCGGGGTCGCAGCCGACGAACGAAAACCTCGCCATCCGCTCCCCGCCGACGACGCTCTCCAGAAGAAACGCGTACTTCACCGGGGCAAAGCCCGCGGGCATGGCGAGGCGCTGGTAGGCGGTCACCGGTGTCAGGGTGTCGGCCAGCAGCTGGCGGTAGACGGGCACGGTATTGCCCCGCGTCGCCAGCTCACGGAACTCATTAAAATTCGGGTAGTAGTGCTTCATGTTTGTCTCCGCGGCCGAGAATTGTCGACCGGCGTCATGCGTCGTTGCTGGTGGGAATGGTTCCGTTGGCTTCGGGCCCGAACGCCGACCACGCCACGCCGGCAGCTCCGATCATCCCGGCGTCGCTGCCGAGGGTCGCGATGGACAGTTCGGTCCGTGGTTCGGTCAACGTCCAGTGTTCGCGGGCGAAGTGCTCCCGCAACGGGAACATCAGGTCCTCCCCGGCGTTGACCAGTCCGCCGGCCAACACGATCTGGTCCGGATCGAAAACCCGGCAGATGCTCACACACCCCACCGCGAGGTAGTACAGCCCGCGGTCCCAGACCTCGGCGGCAAAGTCATCGCCGGCTTTGCGGTGCTCGTTGATGTCCTTGGTGGTCAGCTCGCCGTTGGCAGCGAACACCTCGGCCAATGAGCTGCCGCGCTGCGTCCGGCCGAGCGTTTCTTCGGCGTATCGAGCGATGTAGGTCGCCGAAGCGTACTGTTCGAGACAGCCCGCCTGCCCGCAGCCACAGCGTTGCCCGCCGGGATCGACGATCATATGCCCCAGCTCGCCCCCGATCTCATGGCTGCCGTGAACGATCCGCCCGTCGATGATGATCCCGCTTCCCACGCCGGTTCCCAGCGTGAGCATGACCATGTTCGCCGATGCCTGGCCGGCCCCGACGAGATACTCCCCGTACGCGGCGGCGTTCGCGTCGTTCTCGAGCACGGCGGGAAGTTCAATGCCCGCAGCCACCCGGTCGCGCAATCGGCAGCCGTCCATGCCCGGAATGTTGGGCAAGGCGTGGATGGTCCCCTCGGTGATGCTCAGCGGCCCGGGCGAGCCGATGCCCACGCCCAGCACGTCGGCGGGGCTCACGCCGGCGTCGCTCATCGCGCGGCGGGCACCGCGGACCATCGCATCGATCACGGCGTCGGCGCCCTCGGTGGGGGTCGAAAGCTCAATGGTGTCGGTGGGCGTCTGATTGTCGTCCAGCAGGCCCACCTTGATCGCGGTCCCGCCCAGGTCAATTCCGATGCAATACGTCGCCATCTCTCTCCTCGCTGAAAAGCAGCCGGCCATTGTCCACGGGCGCGATGAGTTTGTCAAAGCCCTGCGCAATCCTCATCAATCCGGTGGCGTTGTTGATCGCGGTGCGGCGGGGAGAATGGCTCACTTGTTCGCGTTGCGAACCTTCTGGGCGGCTTTGGCGATGGCCTGCCGCACGGCGGGGTCGTCGTCATCGGCGGCGTCCAGCAGCGGCCAGAGGCCGTCCTTGTGGCCGATCTCTCCCAAGGCCCGGGCAGCGGCGATGCGAACGGCAGGTACGTCGTCCTTCAGGGCTGTGGCGAGGGGCTTGACGGCACGGGCGGAGTCCAGCTAGCCCAGCGTGCCGGCGGCCAGGACACGCGCGCGGGAGCTTTTGGCGTCCAGTGCGCCGATCAACGCGTCCACCGCCGGCGAGCCGATCACGCGCAGGGCACGGGCGGCTGCGTTGCGAAGCGTTGCCTGCTCAGCGCCGAGCGCCTTGATCAGCGGTTTGATCGCCCTGGCGTGCCCGATGCATCCCAGTGCATCGGCGGCCGCCGCGGCGACGGAGGGCTGGTCGTCGTCCAGCGCGTCGATCAGCGCCGGAACGGCGCGGGAATCGCCGATGCGACCCAACGCCATCGCTGCATGGCTGCGCGTGTCGGCAGTTCCGCCGGTGAGCTTCTTCACGAGCGGCCCGATCGCGCTTCGCCCCATGCGGGCCAATGCGTTGGCCGCAGCCCAACGGACCTCCGGACGCGAGTCGTCCAACAACCCGGTCAGCGAATCGATCGCCGAGTTCGCCTGGCAGTATCCCAGCGTGCGGGCAGCCCCCGCGCGGGTTCGCCAGTGCTCAGCGCGAAGCAGGTCGATCAGGCGTTGACGCAGGGGTCCGTCATCCAGTTGCGCGAGACTTCGAGCGGCGGCGGCGCGGACGTCCGAGTCCTCGTCCTTGAAGCGCGCGATCAACGGTTCGACGGCCTGGTCGCTGCCGGTCCGTCCGAGATTCTTCGCGGCGATCAGACGCACCTGCCCCGAGCGATGCCGGGTGAGTTCGGCAAGTTCATTGACGGCCTGCTCACCGATTTTACCGAGCGACTCGCCCGCGGCATGGGCGACCTCGCTGTGTTCGTCCCGCACCGCCAGCGCCAAGGCCGAATCGGCAGACGGGTCGCCAATGTAGCCCAATGACATCGCCGCCTGGCGCCGCACGTAGGCGTCGCGGTCCCGCAGGGTCGCGATCAGCGCGGGCACGGCGCGACGGTCGCCGATCTTTCCCAATGCCTCCGCGGCTGCGTGGCGGAGGTCGGAATCGTCCTCGTCGAGCATCCGGATCAGTGCGGGAACGGCCGACCCGTCGCCCCGGTTGCCGGCACTCTCGGCCGACTCCAGGCGTTCATGCTTCGCCCCTTCGAAGCCCACGGTTCCGCTCGTGCCCCCATCGGCGGGAATCTTGCGATCCTCACCACATCCCCCGGCAACCAGAAGCAAACCGACCAACACCAGCATCATCCCAATACGGCGTTCCATGGACCACCTCTCAACATCTGTGCGAGGCAACGTCGGTCGACCCGCGCCGGAGGAAAGACGACCCGGCTTACGCGGCGCATCGCCACCGGATCGACCCATAGATTCGCTCACGGCGACGGCGAGGTCAAGGAGACTTCGGGAGAGATGCCCACAGAGACGGCGCGACCGAGGCGGCGGTCAGAGCGTTTTGCGCCAGCCCTGAATTACTTCGCGACGTGTCTTGGCGGGCTCACTGGCATCGTAGCCGGTGAGTTCCGGCGCGATCCGGCGGAGCACGTTCAGTAGCTCCCGCTCCAACTTGGCGTCGGGCTCCTTGGTCTGGAGCAGGGCATCGAGTTGTTCGAGCACCGGCGCGATCGCACGCCCACCCATGCCCGTCAGTCCGTCATGGGCGGACTTTCGCACCGCGGCGTCCGAAGAGGTCAGTTGCGAGACCAACGTGGCCACCCGCTTGCGATCGGCAGTAAGGAGTTTCTCGCGGGCTTCGGCAAGCATCGCCTGCAATGCCTTGTCCTGCGTCTCGCCCAGGCGGGACTTCAGCTGACGAAGTGCCTGCTCGGTCAGCAGGATGGTGGTCGACCAGTTCTCCTTCGTCATCAGGGCGTTGAGACGCTTGCGGAACAGCTCCATCGCCTTGCCGTACTGCTGTTGATTCTTCTGGTCGCTGATGGCTTGGATCGCCGAGGTGTCGTTGGCGGCCAACTGGGCGGTCACCCATTCCAGCCAGACCGTCTCGGCCAACGGGCTGTTGGCATCGCGGTAGTGCTCCAACGCCTTCTTGAGCTTGGGTCCTCCCTCGGCCGGCCGCTTCGCGTCGACCAGCATCAGCCCCAATGCGCGCTGGGCGGAGGGAAGGCGGTCGCTCTTGGCCTTTACCAGCGCGGCGACGTACATCTCCATCACGTTGATCCGCTCAGCCGGCGAGTCGGTGCGTTTGTTCAGCTCGGTCACGATCCCGGCCAACGTCTCGGTCGAAGCCGTCTTCATCAGTTCCATCGACACGTCCCACGCCTGTCGGCGGACGGCCGATTCCGATTCGACGTTCGGGTCGGTCAGGGCGAAGACGTCCTTGAGATAGTCTCCCCCGCCCAGCCGACCCAAGGCCACCAGGCTTGCCTGGCGAATCCCGCGGTCCTTGTCCTTCAGCAGCGGCTTGATCGCCTCGGCCGTCTCCTCGCTCCCCAGCTTCATCAGCCCATTGACCGCCGCCAGCCGAACGCGCGTGGACTCGTCCTTCAGCCCGCTCTTGAGGGCGTCGAGGAACGCCTCGTCCCTGAGAGTTCCCATCGCAACCAGCAGCGAGGTCCGGGTCTCGACGTCGTTGTCCGAGGCGGCGACCTTGGCGTACCGTTTGAGCAGTGCATCGCGGGCGGCAGAGCGGAGCTTCTCGCTGAGCTTGCCCGCCTGGGCGATGCGTCCCAAGGCGGCCGCCGCAGAGGCGGTCAGGCGCCCGTCGGTGCTCTCGATATCGCGAATCAGCAGGGTAGCCGCGTCGGTCGCGCGGAGCCGTCCGACGGCTTTGTGCAGCGCCTGGCGAACCGGCGAGTTCTTCTCGATCTTCAGGCGATCCAGCAGCGCGGGGATGCTCTTCTCATCGCCCAGACTCGCCACCAGCAGGGCCGATACACGCCGGCCGACGGGATCCTTTTGGCTGAGCTCTTTGCGGACCTCTTGGCGCAGGGCTTCGGAGACGCTCTCGCCGGCGGCAATCTGGCGCTCGACCAACCCCATCGCCGCCAGGCGCACCGAGAGGACCGGGTCCTCCATGAGTCCCACCAGCATCCCGTCGCGCTGCGTGCGGGATGTGGCGCTGTACAGGTCCGCTATCGCTTGGACCAACCGCTCGCGAAGTCGGGTGTTCTCCGCTTCCAACGCGGACTTACTGACGGCCAGGCTGTTGGCCATATCCACCAGCCACACGGTGCGGGGCTTGTTCTTGTTGCGGGCCCACCACTGCTTCCAACGGTCCGCGTCGTTGCCGAAAGCACTGATGTTCGTGAGCCTCTCCAGCGCTTTGAGCGTCGCTGAGCGAATGGCTGCATTCTCGTCGTCCAACAGTTGCACGAGGGTGTCGACGGCGCTTTTGTCCAGCAGGTTCTGCAGGGCGGTAATCGTCGCGACGCGGACGGGTGTCTCGGCCTGTTCGTCGAGCGCGATCTTGATGAGCTTCTTCGTGACGCCGTGGTTGGAGTACGTCGCCAGCGCGCGGGCAGCGTGCGGCCGAACCGACGCGTCCGACCCGGTCAACATCTCCATCAGCGGCGGGATGAATTCCTTCCGTCCGCCGTTCTGGCGGGCGATGGCCTCGGCAACGGCGATCTGGGCGGGGCGGTTTCCGGCGTCTTTGAGGAAGTCCCGCAAAGCCGCAATCGCCTGGGGATAGTCCCGCGTGAGCAGACCGGCCGCCGCTTCCAGGCGAGTCTTCGCGGAGCGCCCTTCCTCCCCCAACTGGGCCACCCAGATGCGGAGTTCGGTGGCCTGGGCTTTGGTCAGGACGGGCTGGGGCTCGTCCTGACCCGACGATGCCCCCGGCGCGTGGAGCAGTCCCGCCAGCAGCCAGGCCGCCAGCCAGACCCTCCCGCAGGTTGACATCGATCGATTCACCATCGCCTCGTTCCGTTAAACACCGCACAGCCCCGCGGGTTCCACTCTCTCTATCGGAACCTTCGGGGATATCCCGTAAGCCGCAGTCGGGGGATTTTTGCGGCAGCACCAAAAGTATTGGACGTACGAGGGGCGGATTCGTTCGCGCCGGGCGGGCGAGAGGTCAAAACTGCGTCGGCCGGGGGGCGGGGTCAGTCCTTGTAATCGCAGGGGTCTTTGCCCTGTTCGATCCAGCCGACCTTGGCGACGCGTCGCTCGTGTCGACCTCCGCCTTCGAACTCGGTGTCCAGCCACCCGGAAACGATACGGCGGATGAGTTCCTCGCCCAGCACGTCGCTGGCCAGGCAGAGGACGTTGGCATTGTTGTGCCGCCGTGACATCTGGGCGGTCAACTCGTCGTGACAGAGTGCCGCGCGAACGCCGTGGACCTTGTTCGCGCAGATGTCCATCCCGATCCCGCTTCCGCAGATGAGAATCCCCCGATCGACCAGCCCGTCGGCGACGGCCTTGGACGCCGGAAACGCCACGTCCGGATAGTCGCAACTCTGCCCGGAATTCGTGCCTAGATCGAGCACCTCGTGCCCCATCTCGTTGAGCAGCACGCAGGTCTTTTCCTTGACCGAGTGCCCGCGATGATCGGCTGCCACGGCAATCTTCATAGCAATCCTTCATCCATACGTGTACGAATCGCCCGTGCGATCTGCCGGGCGGTTTCCCTGTAGACGTCCAACCCACCACCAATCGGGTCGGTTACGTCACCCGCGTCCAACAGGGGCAGAACACCGTCGGACCCCGAAGGAACCATCCGGCGAACCTGCTCGACATGAGAGCCCGTCATGCAGAAAACCAGATTACATGAATGTAACAATTCCGGGGTGGCTTGTCGACTCCGATGTGACCCGATATCCACCCCCCACTCTCCGGCAGCGGTGACGGCTTCGGGCGTCGGAGGCGCCCCGTCCCCCGCGAACATACCTGCCGAGAGTACCTCCACGCCGCGGTCGGCCAACTCCCCTGCCGAACATCCCATCCGCTCAGCCAGCAGTGCCCGGGCAATTCCCTCGGCCATCGGGCTTCGACAGGTATTGCCCGTGCACACGAACGCCACGCGAAACCGCATCGCCTCGGCAATGTGGCTGTGGGAGTAGATTCCTTCCCGCACGATCGTCCAGGACCCGTCCGGCTGAAAGAGGACGATGGTGCTGTCGATTCCCGACGTCGGCCCGGCGTCCAGCAACAGGTCGAACTCGCCGTCCAGCGAACGCAGCACGTCGTCGCCCGATCGCGGCGAGGGTTCGCCCTTGCGGTTCGCGCTGGGGGCCACCACGGGTCCGTCGACGGCAGAGAGCATGGCCCGGGCGGTCGGATGATCCGGGAAACGCACCCCGAGGATGCCTCCCGGCGCCAGGACCTCGTGCAGCCCGGCCGACTGGAGCGAATCATCGGCCAACCTGCCCCCGGTGGGCAGCAGGCAGGTGACCGGTCCCGGCCAGGTGGACTGGATCAGGCGACCGGCCGTGTCCGGGACCTCTGTGAGATAGCGCGTCAGCTGCTCCAACTCGCCAATGTGCAGCGAGAAGGGGTTCTCGGGGCGATCCTTCAGCTCCCGAAGGCGCGCGAGGGCAGCGGAGTCCGACGCCAGCACAGCCAGGCCGTACACCGTCTCGGTTGGGAAACCCACCAGGCGACCGGCCCGCAGGGCGTCGGCAGCCTGCAGGGCGACCTCATGAAGGTTCGTCGCGTCGACCTGTATCACGTCGGTAGCCATCGTCGGGGCATTATGACGGCTGACACTGACAGCCGCAAGCCCGACGAATGGACCTTTGGTCGCCGAAGGCGTACACTGATGCGACAGCCCGACAGAACATGCATTCCAAGGAGCCCGACTTGCCCGACGTCCCGCAGACCATCGAAACCGCGCACTGGTATGATGCGCTGACCTTCGGCGTGGAAGGCAAGGCCTTTCCGGACACCAGCCGATTCTCGCAGCGCCTCCCCGACCGGGCCCGGCAGCACCTTCGCCCCGAGTTGTGGAGCAAGGCGTTCACCTCGGCCGGGTTCTGTGTGCGGTTTCGCTCCGACTCGCCGCGCCTCTGGGCGCGTTGGCGGCTGACGGAGTTAACCCCCGTGCCCCGAGGCGAGACACTGCTTCGTTGTGCGGGGCTGGATCTCTACGCCCGCGATTCCAACCGCGCGTGGCGCTGGGCCGGTCAGGGCTTTGCGGGAGAGAACTCGGCCGATCAGCAAGCCCTGCTGACCTGGAGTGAGATGGACCCACAGCCCCGGGAGTACCTGCTGTATCTGCCCCTGGGAAGCGCGTGCGATGCGTTGCATGTGGGTACGGTTCCCGGTGCAACGCTTGACCCTCTCCCGCCGCGAACGACCAACGCCATCGCGTTCTACGGTACGAGCATCGTCCATGGCGGGGCAGCCTCCCGGCCGGGCATGGCGCATCCGCACATCCTCGGGCGTCGCCTGGACGTGCCGGTGTACAATCTGGGCTTTCCCGGGCAGGGGCAACTCGATCTGCCGATTGCCGATCTGCTCGGCGAGCTGGATACGGCGATCGTGGTGATCGACTGCCTTCCCAACTGCTCGGCCGAGATCGTGGCCGACCGGGCCGGGCCGTTTGTGCGTCGGTTGCGGGACCATCGCCCGGCGGTTCCGATCGTCCTGGTGGAAGAGGCGGACCACCCGCTGGCGGTGTTCAGTTCGTCGCGCCGACAGGAACGGCTGGAGAAGCGGGCCACCTTCCGCGCCGAGTTCCGCGCATTGGCCGAGGCGGGCATCGAGCATCTGCATTACATCCCGGGCGGCGATCTGTTCGGCGACGACGGCGAAGCCACGGTCGATGGGATCCACCCCACCGACGTGGGGTTCCTCCGCCAGGCGATGGTGATGGAGCCGGTCCTGCGAGGCCTGCTGCCGGGGTGAATCGTCCGTTTCCGGGCGCCCGGGAGGAGGGTGATACAATGATGCATCATGGCAGAGACACAAGGAAAACACGCATCGTATCGTGAGCAGATGGTTCTTCACCAGTTGGTCCAGAGGGGCATCGAGGATCAGCGCGTTCTGGACGCCTTCCGGGTGGTCCCCCGCGAAGCCTTCATGGGCGACGTTTCGCCCCGCGAGGCCTACGCCGACGCGCCACGCCCCATCGGGCATGGGCAGACGATCTCCCAGCCTTACATCGTGGCGGTGATGCTCGAGGCGCTGGGGGTTCAGCCCACCGACCGCGTGCTGGACATCGGTCTGGGCAGCGGATACCAGACCGCCCTGCTGGCCAAGCTCGCGGAGCACGTGTACGCGATCGAGCGGATCGAAACGCTCACGAAGCGGGCGGATGGAATCCTGCGCGAGTTGGAGATCGACAATGTTACCACGCGCACCGGTGATGGAACGCTGGGTTGGCCGGAGCACGCCCCGTTCGACCGCATCATCTCCGGTGCCGGCGGGCCGAAGATTCCCGAGCCGTGGGTCGACCAGCTCGCCGAAGGCGGCCGACTGATCTGCCCGGTGGGTCCGGAGCACACTCAGCACCTCATGATCGGCGAGAAGCGCGATGGCATCCTGCACGAAACCACCGGCTGTGGCGTGCGGTTCGTACGCCTGATCGGTGAAGAAGGCTGGCAGCCCAGCGGGGGGTGACGATCCGTCAGGAGCGTGACTCGCGCTCGGTCCGGACATCCGCGGCGCAGGCGTCGAGCCGTTTACGCAGGTCCGCCACCACGTCGGGGTATTTGTCCGCGAGGTTGTAGCTCTCCTGCGGGTCGATTTCCATGTCGAACAGTTGGGGCATTTCCTTGGTCTTGTCGTCGAACCCGAAGGCCACGTGCAGCTTCCACTTGCCCACCCGAATCGCCTGCAGCGTGTCGTGGAAGAAGTAGCACAACTGCTCGCGCGGCGGCACGTCGCCGCCGACCAAGGCCGGGTAGATGTCCACTCCGTCGAAGGTCCGCTCGTCCGGCAGGTCCGCCCCGGCGAGGTTCGCGATGGTGGGCAGCAGATCCAGTTGGCTGGCGACCTGCTCGCAGACACTTCCGGCCGGGATGGTTCCCGGCTGACGGGCGACGAACGGCATGCGGATTCCGCCCTCGTACACATCGAACTTTCGGCCGCGAAAGCCGCCCGTGCTTCCCTCGAACCACGGACCGTTATCACTGGTCACGATCAGCAGCGTGTCCTCGGCGAGGTCGAATTCGTCGAGCTTGTCCATCAGGCGCCCGAGATGGAAGTCGATGCACTCGATCGTGTCGCCGTACGTTCCGCCGTCCGATTGGCCGCGGAAAGCAGGTTCCACGTGCAGCGGGATGTGGGGCATGGTGTGGGCGAGATAGACGAAGAATGGCTCGTCGCGATGGGCCTGGACAAACTCGATCGCCCGATCGGTGTACCGCCGCGTCAGGTCGGCCTGATCGACCTCTTCCTCGATGACGTCCTCGCCGTCGTAGAGATGCAGCGGGCTCATGTCATTGCTGTAGAGCAGCCCGAAGTACTCGTCAAACCCGTGGCGGGTCGGGTTGTGCTCGGGCAGACAACCGAGATGCCACTTGCCGGCCATGCAGGTCGCGTAGCCGGCGGTTTTGAGGTACTCGGCGACGGTGGTGTCCTGGGCGGTAAGGCCTTCGGTATCGCGCGGGAACAGCACGCGCCCGATGCCCGCTCGCTGGCCATATCGCCCGGTGAGCAGTCCGCATCGCGACGGCGTGCAGATCGAGGCTGCGGCGTACATCTGCGTGAAGCGGATGCCGGTTTCCCCGACACGGTCCATGTTTGGTGTCCGGATCGACGTGGATCCGAAGCATCCCATGTCTCCATATCCCATGTCGTCCATGAATATGACAACAACGTTCGGCTGACGGTTCGGCATGGTCTCTCTTTCCTGGCGTTGGCGGGTCGGGAGGGTTCGCCTCGCGTGAACCGCGGTTTCAGCGGCTCTTCTCGGCGGCGATCTGCCTGTTGGCGTATCGCAGGTGGGTCAGCACGTTCTTCCACAGCTTGTTGTCGCTGTCGGGAAACGGCTGGGACGTCAGCGGCGTGATCATTTCACGGACGTGCTGGAAGTCTTCGGCGGCGTCCTTCCACCGTTTGCGTTTCGTTTTGATGTAGGCTTTGCGGTAGGCACTGTAGACGCGATCCACCATCTCGCGCGTGGCGTTGAAGAACATCGTGCTGTCCTGCGAGCGGGCAAAGGCCACGCTGCCCTTGTACTCCTGGTGAAGCTTGAAGTACTTCACAGCCCACGCGAGGTTGCCGGTTCGCTCACGGTTGCGATAGTGCGAGCGGGCCTTCTCCAGGGCCTCCTTGGCCTTGATCTCATCCACCTGCACGCTGATATCGAGAGGCCCTTCGATGACCTCCTTGATCTCGGTGCGACTGAGAATGTCCGGAACGCCGCCGCGATCGGTCTCCTCCCCGCCACGCGTGGCGAAGTACAGGATCAAGGCGACGATTACCGCCAGATACAGCCCACCGAAGATCAAGTACTTGCGCATCTTGGCCTTCTTACGGGCGTCGGCTTCGCTCGCGCCGTCGGCCTGGTCCGACGCGGCCACTGCCTCGGGAGAGTCCATCGGGGGGGGCTTGGGGCCCTGCTCCGGCGTCTGGGGGGGAGGCGGAGCGGGCTTGACCGGCTGGAGACCTCGCTCGGCCATCGCTTCTTTCGGGTCGTCCTCGGGGGAGACATACAGGATGCGCGTCTCCTGACCGACGCCCAGAATGTCGCCGGTCTCCAGGAGGATCTGCTTGCGCTTGTAGCGTTTGCCGTTGACCTCCGTACCATTGGCGGAGCGATTCTCCATGACCCACCCTTCGGGCGTGAGCTCGAAGACCAACTGCTCACGGGACGCCGCCTCCTCGCGCAGCGGGATGTCGGCCTGGGACGAGCGTCCCATCAGCGCCTGCTGCCCAAGCACCACGGCGTGCTCGCCCGCCTGCGGGCCCGAGAGAAATACCAGCTCTGGACAAGGTTCTGCCATGTGTTTTCCATTCATGTCGGCCGACCGAACTCGGCGTCGGTCGACGGGTTCTACCTAGAACAATCCTTTTGTGGCGCCCCGGAGGATCGCCGGCCCGAACACCGCCAGAATGACGGCCATCACCAGCAGCAGACAGGGGATGAGAATCCGCACGCTGGCCACGGCGGCCTTGTTCTCCGCCCGCACCGATCGCTGCAGCCGAAGCAGCTTCGCCTGGTCGCGAAGAACGACGCCCAAGGGTGTTCCGAGTTCCTCGGCCTGCATGACGCTGGCGGTGATGCTCCGCAGCGATTCCAGCGGAACGCGTCGCGCGAGGTTCTGCAGCGCCCGGCGGCGGGTGGCGCCCAACTCCATCTCCGCGAGCATCGTCTTGAACTCCACGTTCAGCGGATCGTCCCCGCTTTCGGAGGTAATGGTCTGGACGGCCTCGGTGAAGTTGGCCCCGGCGCCCATCGCCAGGGCGATCAGGTCCAGGGCATACGGAACGCGCCGACGGATAACCATCAGCCGCTTCTGGGCCTTGTCGTAGAGCTTGTACAGCCCCACGCCCACCCCGCCGAGAAACACCACGATCAGCAACACCACGCTGAATTGCTGGAGAACAAGCAGGTGGAATGCTTCCAGAAGCCCCGCCGCCGCCAGACCGCCGGCCATGCACACCGCCAGATACTCCTCGGCAGTGTAGTAGTTCGGGCTGCCGGCCGAGACAAGATTGCGGTCGACCCAGTCCTTCACTCCGCCCAGTGAAATCGAATGGCTGACCCCCAGCAGCACCCACATCAGCGGCTTGGTAAGGGTCTGTTCGAAAACTGTCTCGCGGTCGGAGTGACCGGTCGCGATGGCGGCGGCGCGTTGCGGGGAGAGCTTCGGCGAACCGGACTGCCCGAACAGGCCCGCGATGAACGTGGCAACGGTCAGCCCGATCAGCGCGGTCATCGCGCCCTGGAGGCGGTCGCCGCTGAGAAGCATCGCTCCCAGACCGGCCGCCACGCAGATCGGCAGGACGACCAGGAGGATCAGAACGGTGGTTCGTTTCATCTCGCACCCCGTTTCATATGTCCACCGCCACGATCTTGCGGATCCAGAGGAATCCCGCGACATTCAACACCAGAATCACCGCGAGAATCAGCTTGCCCATATCCGTGGTGAACATCGAACGCACTCCGGACGGGTCCACCAGCAGCGCCAGCAGCCCCAGCACGACGGCGGGCATCGCCCCCAGCCAGCGGGCCGTGGCGCGCCCCTGTGCGGTGAGCGACTCGATGCGTTTTTCCAGTCGCTGGATCTCCCGGACGCTCTCGGCGATGCGGTCCAGCGTCTCACCGAGGTCGCCGCCGCGCTCGCGGTGGGTGTGCAATGCGGAAAACAGCAGGCGGAAGTCCCCCGAGTCGATCCGCTCGGCCGCGTTGTCCATCGCCTCGTCCAGCGGCACGCCGTATTCGTACTCCCGCAGCAGGTGGCCGAACTCCTCGCAGATCGGGTCGGCCCCGTCGCGGGCAATCATCTGCATCGCCTGCACCAGGTTAAGCCCGGCCCGCACGCCGGACGCGAGTGTCTGCACCGCTCCGACCAGTTGCTCTTCCAGCTTTCTCACGCGTCGCCGCTTGAGATACCGCATCGCCAGGTTCGGCAGGAACAGACCGCCCACGAAGAACAGAACCGCCCCCCAGATGCTGCTGGTCAGAACGTACCCCAGCAGCGCCGTCAGGACGATCAGGACCCACACGAACGCCATCGCCACACCCGGATTGGTGGACGAGAGCATCTGCCCGCGCAGGACGTCGTCGAACTTGCGGTATTGCCCGCCGAGATACGCCAGCAGCGGCCTTCCGCCAATGCGGACGGCGGTGGCCGTCAGAAGCCCCAAAACCACGCTGACGGCGACCTGCGCCGGGGTGAATGTAATCAACTGGGCGATCACGTGAACACCTCGATTCCGAGAATATCCCGCTCGACCAGCTCCTGGGCGAACACCGGCAAGTACCCCGTATGCCGCAGCGGGCCCACCTTGCCATGCTCGCCGGGAATCGGTTTGGCGATAAACACGTCCTCCGTGATGATTCGACTGGTGTCCGGATCCAGACCGACCACCTCGCTGACGTGCGTCACGCGGCGCGATCCGTCCTGGAAGCGTGAAATCTGGACCACCAGGTCCAACGCGGCGACGATCTGCTCGCGGATCGCCCGGATGGGCATCTCGACGGCCATCAGGACCATCGTCTCGATCCGCAGCAGCGTGTCGGCCGGGTTGTTGGCGTGAATGGTGCTCAGCGAACCGTCGTGCCCGGTGTTCATCGCCTGGAGCATGTCCAGCGCCTCGGGCCCGCGCACCTCGCCCACGATCAGTCGATCGGGCCGCATACGCAGGGCGTTCTTGACCAGCTCGCGGATCGTGTAGGCGCCCTTGCCTTCCACGTTCGCCGGGCGCGTCTCGAGGCGGACGAGGTGCTCCTGCTGGAGTTGCAGCTCGGCCGAGTCTTCAATGGTGACGATGCGCTCGTCGCCGGGGATGAAATTGCTCAGTACGTTCAGCGTGGTCGTTTTGCCGCTGCCGGTTCCGCCGGCGATCATGATGTTCTTTCGGCCGACAACGCAGGCCCGCAGGAACTGGGCGGTCGACTCGCTCAGCGTGCCCCGCTCGACGAGGTCGTCGATGGTAAACGGAATGCGGGCGAACTTGCGGATCGTCAGCGTCGGGCCCGAGAGACTCAGCGGATTGATGACCGCATTCACGCGCGACCCGTCCGGCAGTCGGGCGTCCACCAGTGGCGTGGACCGGTCGATCCGCCGTCCCACCGGCGTGATGATGCGTTCGATGACGCTCTCGACGATCTCGTCGGAAAAGAAGCTTCGCCCGGTGTTCTGAAGCACGCCGTCTTTTTCGATGTAGATCTTGTCGCGCCCGACGACCATGATCTCGTTGATGTTGGGCATCTCCAGAAGATCCTGCAGCGGCCCGTAGCCCAGCACGACGTCCTCGATCTCCTTCGAGAGCATCCGCCGGACGATGTACCGCCGCAGCTCCGGGCTCAGCCGGGGCGTGATGCGCTGCAGCTGAGCGTTCCACTCGGCTTCGACCGTGGCGACGTCCTCTTTCAGCGTGTGCGGGCGCAGCCGAAGCGGGAAATACCCCACCACGTCGCCCACCATCCGGGAGATCGCTTCCTCGTGGGTCTGGTTGAGCAGTTCGGAATGCTCAAAGCCGTAGCTGTACATCAGCTTGCCGGTCGCCCGTCGGGTGAGTTCGGTAACCACCGCCCGCCAGAGAAACTCGCGGACGAGGTGCTCGGACATCTCCGTGTCGATATCCTCGATGTGGCGATCAATGATCTCATCGAGATTCTTCTTGATCATGATCACCAGTTGCTCGTCGGCGCCGGCCTGGCCGGTCACACGCAGGTTCAGGCGTTCGAGCAACTCGGCGTGGAGGTTCTGCTCCAGCTCGATGACGCGTTTCCTCGGCGAAGCGGAGACCTTCTGCCCTTGCACCCGTCGCGAGGAAGGCTCCATCATGTAGATGCTGAACTCGCCGATGCGGATCTCGTCGCCGTAGCTGACTTTCGTCCGTTCCTGAACGTCCAGATCGCGGTTGGCGACGGTCAGACCGTTGAGACCGAGCGATTCGATGAAGTACGTCCCGTTGTCGCGGAACAGCCGGGCGTGCTCGCGCGAGACGAACGGACTGCGCAGCGTCACGTCGTTGCTTTCCTCGCGGCCGATGGTGACATTCTCGTCGTCGACCTCGTGGACGTCGCGCTCATCGGAGTATTGATTGTAGACCCAGATTTCCACGTATGACTCCCGGCCTATTCAAACCCATCGGATGATCCACCGCGACGCCCACCCACCCTGGCGGGCAACTCGTCGAGCTCGTCGTGGATCTTGCCGGCGTCCTCCGGGCGGGATTCGGTCGACGGGCGAACATCGATCCACAGGCTTCCCTCGACCCAGGTCATCACGTTCTTGAGCTGCCTGGACACTTCCGGAGTCACCTGCACCTGGATGGTCCGATAGCGGCTTCGCGAGCCGCCGCGCCCGTCGAGCTCCTCGCCCGGCACGCGGATGACCTTGACGGCCGGGATGATCACGAATGCTCGGGCGGCCTTTTCACCGGGCGGGCGAAGAATGCCCAGCACGTCGATGTGATCCCCGCGGCGAAGCAACTCGCCGGGCGATTTGCGCGGATCGAATTCGATGGTGGTCCCGCGCATGCCGATCTCGATGTCCGTCCCGTCCGACGTGTTGCCGGGCGACATGAAATGGTCCCACAGGAGGACTTCGTTCTGCTCGATCGGCTTACGCAATCGGTCCTGAAGCGCCGAGCCGATATCCTGCTTATAGACCGGCGTCCCGAGGGACTCGGCAACTCGCCCGGGGATGGCCACCTCTCGCAGGTCGCTCATCTCGATTTCTTCCCGGGCACGAGCGTCACGGCGGAGACGGTAAACCGTCCTGCTCTCGCCACGGGCCGCGCTGCGCACCTGCTCGATGTGGATGTTGTAGATCACCATGACCACCAGACCCAGGAACACGGAAATCAGCAGGAGTTTGGTGTTGTTCACTCTCGGTTGCTCGTCAGCCATGCCTTCACCTCGATCGACCCGCAGCCGATTGCTCGCGGGCTATTACGGTTACCTGTATCTTGCTCTTTCTCTCGCGATTTCGCAAGGTGACCTCCAGCGTGTCGCCCGCTTTTTCACCCACCAGAATCAGCCCGCCGTTTCGCATCGCCGCGTCCCGAACGAGTCTGTAGCCCATCTTCCTCAGCGCCGAACGGTAGTGGTCGGCCGCCTCTGCCATCGGAAGCTCGCCCTCGTAGCGGAACGTCCTCGCCCCGTCCGGGGATCGCATCGCGAACACACGAACCAGCGGGCTGGGAGGATCCAGCGGTCCATTGGCGTCGTCGATCGCCTTGATGCCGACTTCCGCCAGGGGATCGGAGACCAATCCCCGCGGGCTGCGCCGGGTGGTGTGGCGATCGCGATCGTATTGCAGGAGATCTCCCGGCTGGGCATTTTCGTTGCCGGTCGAAGCGGGCCAAAGCTCGCCGACCAGCCAGACGCCCGCCAGACCCAGCAGCACCATCCCCGCCAGCCCGATCAGCAGGCGGCGACGCCGTTTGGCCGGGGAACGCGGGGGAGAACGTCGGGGCGGGTCGGCTGACACGTCGGTGGGGTCCTTACCATCCATTGCGGATGATGGAATGGATCTCGGCGGCCAGCGAGTCGCCCGGGGCGTCAATGCGGTCCAGGGAGTCCACCATGTCCCGCAGGTACGAGTCGCGAATGGTGCTGCTCACCGACGCCTGGCGGTGTCGCCATTCCACGCCGTCGCGCGTGTGGTGATTCCGGATCGCCCCGGTGAACCACGCCCACAGCGGAACCTCGGTAGGAAACTCGGCCGACACCCTGCGCCATGCACCCCGCCGGAACCGGTTCACGATCATCTCCTCGGCAAACTCGCCGGTCTCCACCGAGTAGGACGACGCCTCGAGGCTCAGGTCGCGGCGGGTCTCGTGCGGGCCCGATCGGCGATGAATCCCCACACTCTCCGCCTGGTCGCCGAAGAACCGCGGGCCGACCTCGTTGGCATCTGCGTGGCCGCCGCGATGGACGTCCCGCCAGACAACGTACCGGTCGGCCGACCGGACGCGCTGCTGGTTCATCATCGCATACCCGAAGAAGAACGTCAGCGCCAGCACGAGCACGTACAGCGGCAGGGAAAACACGAACTCGATCAGGGCTGCCCCGCGCCGGCTGCGTCGTCGGATTGTCTTTCGTGTCAGGGTCATGTCATTGTCCGAATACGGATGGCGGGACTAATGCTGCAGGTGCATCCGGGCGGTTTCCTCGTCGATCGTCGAGAGGTACTCCCACGCCCGGTAGATATCATCCACAGAGAGCGCCTCCGGCGGCGCATCGGGCGCGCCGGCGTCCATGCGGTCCATCCAGTCTTCCCAGCCGACCACCGGTTTCAGACGCACCTGCCAGTCCTGTGTCCACAGGTCCCAGCTCTTGTTGTTGAACACCTCCGCCTGGGCGACGGCGTAGATCGCCTCGGCAGGATTGACGCCCTTGAACCGCCCCCGCCACAGCACCGACCGATCGGTATCCTCAGCCACGCCGAGATAGCTGAAGTGCGTCCGGCGGATTCCCGCGTCCGGGTTCAGCTCCCGGGGGTCATAGTCGCCCTCGCTGGTATCCATCACCAGCGGATAGGGCAGATCCTCGTCCGAGTCGTAATTGGACGGATTGCGGACGGTGACGTCCTCGCCCACGTCGATTCCGCCCCAGATCCAGAACGAGGTCATGTACACTTCCTGCCAGACCGGCTCGCCGTCGGCGTCAAGTTTCAGATCGATGTCGATCTCGTGATCCATCGTCGTGTAGTAGTACCCTTCGTCGCGCCAGATGTGGTCGGCCACCTTGGGCACGGACCATTCGCGCGGGTCGACCCAGTCGTCCGACCAGATCGCGATGGGTCGCTCGCCATTGGTGCGGAACGTGCCCGGCGTCAGCCAGGCCGCGCTGCCGGGCGGATGTTTCGAGGCGATCTCAACCAGGTAGAACATCGTCTGATGAATGCTGTCCTCGTCCTTCTCGGCCCGGTCGATGGCGGCCGAGAAACTCGTGATCCATTCGGGGTAGTGGTACTTGCCCTCGCTGACACCGGGGCTGAACATGTAGCCCATCTTCATCCGCGCCAGGTCGCGTTGATACTTGTAGAACAATGTATCGTCCAGGTGGCCTTCACGTACCACGCGTCGCGCGCCCTCCCAGTGCCAGTGGTCGTTGGCGTACCAGTTGATCCGTCGCATCGCCCAACTGAACGGCCCGTAGGGACTGTAGCCGTAGGTTTCCCAGTCTGTCGGAGCCCATCGCCCGGAGGTCCCGCCGCCGCTGTTGCCCTTGGCCGAGCCGCCCGAGCGCCGACCTCCCACGGAGACCTTCCCGCCGGACCCGCCCTTGGTCTTGCCCACGCCGGGCGTGCCGGAGATCCACTCCCACGCGGTGGCCTTCCTGAGATAGTCCCGCCAGCGGAACAGTTTGGCGTACGGGCCCAGTCGATGCGGATACGCCATGTCCGGAATCGCCCCGCCATTGCCGCCGGATCGATGCACCTCGGCACCGTTGTTGACGACCTTCTCCCGCCCTTCCAGGAGATACTGGAAGTCGCGGAAGTGTCCCCGCACCGCCGGCAGTTGCGGAAGGACCGGAACCATGAAGGCCGTCCGCGCCTGGGACGCCTTTCCGTACCGGGCGGCGTTGATCTGCGCGAGCGTGCCGGCCGACTCTGCCGTCGCCTCGGACAGTTCGCACAGCGTGGCGGCCGCCCGCCAGAGCTGTCCCTGCGGACCGGCCCCGCTGCCGCGACGCCAGAAGGTGTGCTCCGTCATGTCGAAACCGCTCTCGTTGAGCAGTTCGTTCAGCGGGATGAGGATGTCCCGTTGGTCGCGCATCCGGTCGCGGAGAGATCGCACCCCGTCGGAGATCAGGTCGCCCGCGCCGTTCATGTTCGGAATGCTGTGGTTGAGCTGGTCATCGAGGCGGGCCTGCCAGTCGTCCACTTCGGTAACGGCCATCTCCGTGGACAGCGGCAACGCGTCGAGCACGGGCACCAGCGAGAGCAGCTTGGCCTGGCCGACGTTGTTCATCGCGATGAGGTTCATCGACCGCGCCATCCACCCGCCCCCGCTCACGGCGGCGGAATCGGCGGCGTTCTGCATCTCCAGGCGGCGGTTGACCTGGTCGCCGAGGTTGTACACGAAGAAGATCAGCCCCACCATCAGCGTCAGCCCGACCAGCGAGACCACGATCACCTGGCCCTTTCGGCCGCGGGCGGGTCGACGTGTTCGTCCTGCGTTGAGGTAGCTCATCGTCTGCTCCCAACCCCGGAGTTACTCCGGCGTGGCGTCTCTCAACCGGTTCAGCAGTTGGCGGACCTCGGCGGTGTCCATCTGCGCCTGGGCCAGCCCGAAGTAGGCCTTGGCCGAGGTCTTGTCGTCTTCGGCCAACGCGTCACGCCCGAGCTTCATGTTGATCTCGTATTTCGCCCGACGAATGCCCTCGTTCACTTCGTCCGGGGCGGTGGCGTAGACCTTGCCGGCCTTCTCGAACTCCTCGATCGCCTGCTTGTAGCTGCCCTGCTCCAGGAGCTTGCCCGCCTTGGACATCAACTCCTTGTAGGCCACCTCCTGGGCCATCGCCACCTGCAACGACTCGACCATCGCCGCCTCGGATTCCTTGATCGCAGCGGCCTTCTCGTAGGCGGTCTTCGCTTTCTCGTACTCGCCGTCGGCCCGGAGCTGGTTGGCCTTGGCCAACTGAATGCGGAACTGGCAGGTCACGATTTTCTCGTCCAGTTGCTGCGTCGAGTCGATCTTCCGGGCGGCCATGAACTTCTCGATGGCCTTGTCCCACTCGCGGGCGGCCATCGCGGTGTCACCGGCGGCTACCAGGCCGGCGTACTTGGCGTTTTTCTCCAGCGATTCCAGCGCGGACCTGGCCCGCTGGTTGTCCGGATTGATCTCCAGGGCCTTGTTGTAGAGCGTCCGTGCCTGGTCCTCCTCGCCGTCGCTCAGCGCCCGGTTGGCCACCTGCAGGTGATAGTCGCTGTCCACCCGCTTGATGCGGTCGATCAGCGAGTCGGTCTTCTTGACCTTCGCCGCCTTGCGCAGCCATTCCAACTCCCGGGCCCGGTTCCCGCTGTCGCGGGCCTTGTTCGCCTCGGCCATCGCTTCGCTGTAGGCCCGGTAGCTCTCCATCTCGTCGCGTCGCGCGGTGAGATACTCCATCCGCTCGGACCGGAAATCGCCGGCAAGCAAATCGGCCCGGCGGTCGTCCCGGATCTTGTCGATCGCTGCAGTGTACGCCGCCTTCGCCTGGGCGAACTGGTCGGCCTGGGCCAATTCGTCGGCCTGGGCGATCGCCTCGTTGAGCTCCTTGGTGAACTCCAGCCGATCGATGCGATTCAGCAGCTTCTCGTGGCGCTCGCGGAAGCCGGTCCACCCGTCGCCGACGGTCCGCTCGATTGCCCGAAGCTCGGTGCGGGCCTCCTGGAACCGCTCGTCGGCGATCATCACCTCGGCCCGCGCGACGGCTTCGCTGTAGGACCGCACTTTTGTGTAGTAGTCCTCGAACTGCGATATCTGCGGCTCGACGGTGCGGGTCCACTCCACCAGCTTGCCGGTGGCGTCCCGCTGGACATCGTTCAGCTTGTCGCGGGCCGCCTGGCGCTGCTCGGCGGCACGGGTCCAGTTCTCCTCGCTCACCGCGACGCGTCCCTTGGCCAGGTGCATCAGCACACTGCCCCGTTTGGCGGCGGCACTTTGTGGGTAACCGCTCACCAGCGTCTCGAAGGTCTCGGCGGCGTCGGCGTACTCGCCCTGCTTGTAGGATGTTATCGCCGATTCATAGAGCGCCGCGATCTTCTTCGCGCGGGTCTCTTCCTCGCCGCGCCCCATCATACCCACGGCCACGCCGATTCCGACAATCGAGAGACCGACGATGACGGCCAATGCGATCTTCGTCTTGCGCGAGAAACTGGACTGCGGGATCGGAGCGGTGGCCGGCTCTTCCAGTTCGCCGGGTTCCGGACCAGTCGGTTTCGATTGACCCGCGCCGGCTGCGGCAGGTGCCTTGCGCCCCAGTTGCGGGGCGGGCTCATCGGCCGGCAGGATGCCCGAATCGTCCAGCGACATTTCGCTCTGGTCGCTCTGGTCGCCCTTGGTTGGTGCGGCGACGCCGGTGGCCTTGCCCTGCCTGCCGGCCGGTTGAGACGCCCCTCCCGCTGCCTTGCGGGCCTTGGAACTGAATGCCATCTTGATCGCGCGGCCAAGCATTTCCATGCTCTCGAACCGCTCGCGGGGGTCCTTCTTGATCATCTTCATCACGATGTGCGCCAGACCCTCGGGCACGTCGGGGTTCAGCTCGCGAACCGGCGGGGCGGCGAGATTCTTGTTGCCGTGCCATTTCATCCATCGCAGCGTCTCGCTGTGACGGTCGCGAACGACGTCGCTGAAGGCCTCCTCGAACTTCGGTCGACCCACCAGCAGCTCGTACATCATGAACCCCAGCGAGTACATATCCGCCCTGCCGTCGACCGGGTCGTCGCCGTACAGCTCCGGGGCCATGTACTTCGTCGTGCCCAGCATCATGGACGTCTGTCCGGTGGTGCTTGCGGCGACGCCGAAATCGGCAATCTTCGGATGCAGACCCTCGGCGATGATAATGTTGGAGGGTTTCAGGTCGCGGTGGATGATCCCCGCGGCGTGAACGTCGTGCAGGGCGGCCGCCATCCGCCAGAGTATCTGCAGGACGGCCTTGGTCTGCGTCGGACCCTGCGTGTCCCGCAGAACCTGCTCGAGCGTCGGGCCTTTCACGAATTCCATCACGATGAAGAGGCCCTTCTCCTCCTCGATCATCTCGTGAATGGTCACAATCGCCGGCTGCTCGGCCCCGAGGCGGGCGAGAATCTGCGCTTCCTTGCGGAACCGTTCCAGGAACTTCTCGTCCTCGGCCAGGTGCGTGGAGATCTGCTTGATCGCCACCTGCCGGTCCAGCAACGGGTCCTGGCACTTGTAGATGACCGCCTGACCGCCCATGGCCAGCCGATCGATCACCTCGTACTTCCCGATCTTCGTACCCGGCTGGAATCCGACTTCCGTTCCGTTGTTCTGCTGATCTGCCATTCACACGTCCCAAGGCTGCTCGGTTTGTCTTCGATTGATTGGTTTGTCTGCGGTATCCGGTCCGACGGGGTTATTCATCCACGTCGAATTCCTCGATCTCGATCACGTCACTGGTGCCCTCGTTGGTCATGAAGCACGTGGCGCGGATGACCATACCATACTCGCCCTCACCGCTGGAGAGTTCAACGCCGTTCTCGTCCAACTCGCCGAACAGGAAGTTCGCGTACGGAACGGGCATGTACAGCGTGTGCTCGACGGTCACCTTGATATCCTCGCCGCGGGCATACCGCCAGCCGTTCTCGGGCGGATCCACCGTAACGAAGGTATGGTCGCGGGCGTATCGCAGCTTTCGGCCGATTCGCCCGTCGATCCAGCCCGGAGCGTCTTGGCCATACGCGCGGAAGACCGATTCGAGGTCGGCACCCAGCCCGGCGTCGTCACCGTCGGGCATGTCCGTTCCGCCCGCCGAGACGGGCATAACAGCCATGATCGCCGCATCGCGGATGGCGAGCATTTTGCGCGAGCCGCCATTGACGAAGATCTCGTTGGGGTCCTCCCCGCCGCGGAACGAATCGTCCCGCGGGATCTGCACGATGGCCGACCGGGCAGCGCAGTAAGCGGCGTAATGAACGCAGAGATTTCCGCCCATCAGGAAGGCGGCCTGCACCATGACCATCGCCAGGGAGCCGAGAATGGGAATCACGATGGCGAACTCGAGAATGGCCGATCCGCCTTCGCCGTCTCGCGGCTGAGCGCGATGAACCGCCCCGGCCCGCCACAGGCCCACACAAAGCCAAGCGACGGCCGCTGCGCAGAGGAACGTCACCACAGCGCAGGTCACGAACAGCCTGCTCTGGACGGCGGGTGCAACCCAGTCGCCCGGCGAATGCACTGCCACCACCCCGCCGCCGGAGGCGATGGCGACGGCAATGACCGAGACGATCGCGGCTGCGAGGATTCCCCCGCCGATCACTCGGCGTCGGCTCGGGCGAGGCGGATTGTCTCGTTGCGTATCGGCCATTCGGTCAACCACCAAGAGGCCAGGCGAAAGCGTCCTTGCCCTGCAGCAATAGTTCGACGCAGGCGATCGCCGAACCAATGCACAGCGCCAGTCCGAAGGGAATCTTCGGGCTGTCTTCCGTCGCCGGGTCGGTCGGTCGGTTCGGCGAGAAGCTCAGGTACAGGAATCGCCCAACGCGTTTGAGCGTGCGCAGCAGCACTTTCCTGCGGATCATCACAATCAGCGACATCACAGCCGCCACCGCGAACCCGTAGAACATCGCCGAAAGCGTGAACGGCCAACCCGTCAACGCTCCGACCACGCCCATCAGTTTCGCGTCGCCACCATTGATGCCACCGGCCAACCACGCCACAAACAGCGGGCCGAAACCCACCGCCAGGCCAAGCAGCGAGCCGGTCAGCCCCAAGGCCGACGACCCGTCGCCGGTGAGCCCGCCCAGCACGGTATGGCCGACAAGTCCGACCACAACGGCAGGGTATGTCAACCAATTGTAAATCTTGCCCGTGCGGACATCCGTGACGGACGCGATGACCAGCACCACGCCCGTCACGCAGATTGCCCAGACATACGTCCATTCAAGCGGCATGCATGCCTCCCTGAGCTGACTTCGTGAGACTCACGCCGCTAACGGGTCAGGCACGCTCAGTTCAGCTCGTCCGGGGAGAGGCCTTCCTGTCCCTTGGCCTTGTCCCACCAGGAGGCGGCTTCTCTGGAGATATCCTTCCAGAACCAGATCACCACGCCCAGCAGCGGCAAAGCGATGGCTGCGACGACCAGGATGTACTCCACCATGTCCGCGCCACCCTCGTCGTCATGCAGCGACTTGAGCGTCCTGCCCAGATTCTTCATCAGTGTCTTCATCTTGTTCCGTCCTCGAGTCAGAGTAAAGGTACGTGCTGAACACACACAATCCGTCTCCCGGCTGACCCGTCAGGGAAACGGCAATGTCACAAGAAAGCTCACCATTCGGTAGTGCTCCACCAATGCAGCCAGGAGCACGCCGAACACCGCGATGATGGGGATGCCGAACGCCACCAGAAGAAGCGTCCATTCGATGATGGTCTCGCCCTGCTGATCGGCGTGAAACCGGCGGATTGCCTCAGTCCATCGCGTCATAAGCTCTATACTATTGTACTGAAAATGCCGGACTCTCGTTCACAATTATTCTAATCATCGGATGCGAAGACGTCCTTCGTTAAGTCTATGCGATCGCGAAGAATGCGAACTTTCGGCTCGCGGGCGTACTGCGAGGTCGTCCCGGTCCATCTGAGCTTGCCTTCCTCGCGCGTGCCGTCCTCGCTGAGGCCAAGATCATACGTGTACATATCTTGCACGCGGTATTTTCCGTCATCGCCCAGAGGCTGAACCTCCGAGACCTGCGTGAGCCCGCGCCGCCCGTCGCTGAATCGCGTAACCTGCACGATCACGTCGATCGCCGAGGTGATCTGTGCCCGCAGGGCGTGCAGCGGCAGCTCGACTTTGCTCATCAGCGCCAGGGTCTCCAGGCGATTCAGGGCGTCCAGGGGCATATTCGCGTGAAGCGTGGACATGCTGCCGGCGTGCCCGGAGGTCATCGCCTGGATCATGTCCAGCGCCTCCCCGCCGCGAACCTCGCCGATGATGATGCGGTCAGGCCGAAGTCGAAGCGACGAGCGGAACAGGTCGCGAATGCTCACCCCGCCGCGGCCCCAGCGGTCCGGCGGCTGGGCCTCCAGGGAAATCACGTGGTCCTGGTGCATCTCCAACTCGGCGGAGTCTTCGATCACCACGATGCGCTGGCGGTTGGGCACGAACTCGCTCAACACGTTCAGCAGGCTGGTCTTACCGCTCGATGTTCCTCCGGCGACAAGCAGGTTCTTCTCGGCCAGAACGCAGTTGGTGAGATACTCGCGGACCTCGCCGGTCCAGCTGCCGACTTTTTCGAGGTAATCGGCGTCAAACTTGACCCGCGCGAATTTGCGGATCGTCATGCACACGCCATGTCGGCTGGGCGGGCTGAGCACCACGTGCACTCGGCTGCCGTCGGGCAGGCGCGAATCGATCAGCGGATGCTCGGGATCCAGGCGCTTGCCGGTGTATTGCAGGACGTTGTTGATGGCCGAGAGGAGGGCTTCTTCGTCTTCGAAGCGGGCGTCGGTCTGGATCAGTCGCCCTTCGCGCTCGACGTAGATTTCATCCGGGCCGTTGACCATGATTTCAGCGACGTCCGGGTCGTCCATGAACTCCAGAATCGGCCCCAGGAAATGCTGTACCGTTGCCTTGAAGATCTGCAGCTTGGCCATACGTCGACGTCCTCAGTTGTCATCGCCCGGGCGTCCCTGCAGCACGTCCGCAGCCGCCCGCCTCATGTGTAACGTTTCATCGGCCGAGTTATGTCGGAAAAACGCACGAAAATCCTCGGCCGCAGGCACGTGAGTTTAAAGCCCGCTTTGCGTTGGAGCAAGCCCGCAGTTGTGCCGATTTGTAC
>JBKHCL010000003.1:0-67278 GCA_046541875.1 Phycisphaerae bacterium
GTCCGCGGGTTTGTCGTAGGCACTGGACGGGTCGCCGGTGACGGGGACGCCTAGAGAGGCCTCGAACTTCGCCCACTGGTCATTGGTGATCTCGTAGATGCCCATGCGGTAGTCGTTGTTCACGATGCCGTACCCGCTGGTCGGGTTGGTCGCGCCCGAGATCGTCACGAAGTCGATCATGAACTGGTTCGCGCCGCTGCCGAATTCATCCGCCGACGCAGCAGAGAGCATAGACAGGCACGCTGCCGCACAGACTGCCCGGCGCAGCCAGAATCGTTTTGTAGCCATAGTACAGCCCTTCTTATGGAGTTAGGGTAAACGACGACGGCGGATCATCGCCACCCCCCCCACGGCCAGCAGGGCCAGTGTGGCCGGCTCGGGGATCACCTGAAGCTCGGCGTCGGCCGATGTGGTAATTGCGTAGCTGGACGTATCGTAAAAGTCAGCGACGGCCAGCGTATCCAGCGGGCCTGTATAGCCGTCAGGCCAGTCGGAGGCACTGACGCCGGTGGCAAGGTCAAAGTAGAACCAGTATTCCTCACCGATCTCGGCCTCGAACGTCAGCGTATCGGCATAGCTCACCGTGCAGGTCTCATCCTCGGTCGTGGCGGCATTTTCGAGCATGTCCACGGCATCCAACGTGTAATAGACCCCGTCGTCGCCATGGATCGAAGTCCAATAGACCTCGCCCTGGGCCCCGAGGATGCCCGTTTCGTCGGACTTACGAATGATAGCGATCAATGTTTCGACATGAGCCTCAGTTTCCATGCCGACCAAGTTACCTCCCTCATTGGCTTGAAGGATCCCATCAATCGACACATCCATGTTTACAGTGAAGGACTCGCCTGGACTAATTGTGTCAGATGCGAACGTAAAGGGTGTGAAGGTCTCAACGTCCGCACCACACGCCAGGCCGCCGCCATAGTCGTTGTTCGTGTCTCGGTGTGTCACGCGGCACCAGGCCTTGTTCCGGCCTTGGGTGTCAGCGAGAATCTCCCCCTTGGCGTGCGCTTCGATGGTGTTGTTGTCTGGAATCCAGCCGAACGGACACGTCGAATCCGCTTCGGCCAAGTCGGGGGCCAGCATTTCGTCTTCGGCCCCTGGCACGGTGGCTCTCGCCCAAGCGTACTGAAAATCCCCACCACCCGGCCCAAGCCCCTGAGTGTCAGCCTTTGCGGTTACGGCCACAACGCAGACCACGATAGGTAGCATCGTAGCGCAGATCACCCGCCCCACCCAGAATCTGTCCGTCTGCATTTTCAGGTCCTCCTTCTGAGGGTTCCAACCGTCCCTATGAACGACGCTGAAGTAGCCAGACAACAAACTCTCCATTTTGGAATCCTATACCACATCTTGCGGTTCAATGCAAGCGATTTCTCGGCAGAATCGCAACTTGCAAAGACCAGATCACTGGCCGGGCGTTTTCATATCCTACTGCCAACAAAGGCTTAGGGCGATTTTCGTTCGCCTGGAAAAGTCTTTGGTTCGCAGGCGAGATTCCGGGGTCCGAAAGCAACCATGACGGTTGCTCCCGTTCGCCGAAAAATCGGCCGCGAACTCTCGAACTCTCTCGTGAACAGATCGAGCCGGGTTAACAGCAGGGTTGCTTTCGGGGCCGGCAGCGTTCTGGAACTCTTGCATTTTGCCTTTGGCTGTGGATACTTCCTGCAGGCGATGGAGTCCGCCTTTAACCGCCGCGATCATTCCGGCTGATGACTCCTATCCGACGGATTGCTCGCGTGTTGTAATGGCAACGGACGCCATCACGGCGAGCAGCGGATGGGTGCTGTCAGAAGGAGTGGCCATGGCGGTCGGCATCGCGGAAATCATCGTCCTCAGTCTCATCGCCGACTGGGTTCTTCGGCGGATTCGCATTCCCGGGCTGATCGGCATGCTGTTGGTTGGTGTCGTCCTCGGCCCTTATGTTCTCGGCTACCTGGACCCGGACCTGCTGGCCATCGGCCCGGACCTTCGGCTGATCGCTCTGATCGTCATCCTGCTACGAGTCGGGTTTGAGCTGAGCCGGAACACCCTTCACCGTGTCGGCGGTCGCGTTCTTCTGCTGGCATTCATCCCCGCCACGTGCGAGGGCATTGTCATCACGCTGGCCGGGCCATACCTGTTGGGCCTGACGTTGCTCGAGTCGGCGATTCTGGGCTCGGTTCTCGCGGCGGTGTCGCCGGCCGTGGTCGTGCCGGCCATGATCCGCTTCATGAAGGAACGCAGGGGCGCAGCCAAGGACATCCCCTCGATGGTGATGGCGGCCGCCTCGGTTGACGACATCTACGTGATCGTTGCCCACAGCGTCATCGTCGGGCTTTACGTCGGCAATCAGGTGAACGTCGCCTGGCAGGTGGTGGGCGTGCCGCTCTCGCTGGTTCTGGGCATTGCCGTGGGCCTTGGGATCGGCACGGGGCTTTACCTTCTCTTTGACCGCTTTAATCCCCGCGCCACCAAGCGAGTGCTTGTTGTCATCGCCATCTCCCTGCTGCTGGTACGCCTTCAGCACGTTCTGGCGGGATACATCCCATTCGCCGGGCTGGTATCGGCCATGGCCATCGGGTTCGTGATCCTGGAGAAACGCGAGCACATGGCCCACGAGATTTCGGCCAAGCTTGCCAGGCTCTGGGTGTTCGCCGAGATTGTTTTGTTTTCAATGGTTGGCGCACAGGTGAATGTCGGCGTTGCCTGGCACGCCGGGCTGGTTGGCCTGGGCATCATCCTCGTCGGGCTGGCCGCTCGCAGCGTGGGTGTGTTGACGTGTCTTGCCGGAAGCCGGTTGAATCTCAAGGAACGACTCTTTGTGGTGGTGGCCTACTCCCCCAAGGCCACGGTACAGGCGGCCATCGGTTCCGCGCCGCTGATGGCCATGCGGGCTGCGGGCATGGAGACCGGCCCGGGGGAGATCATCCTGGCCGTGGCGGTATTGAGCATCGTCATTACAGCGCCGACCGGTGCATGGGCCATCGCCGCCCTGGGCAACCGCGTGTTGGCGGTCGCGCCGGAATCGGTCCATGACTCGTATGACGCCGCCATCGAAAGCACACCAGAGGACGACGTTCTCTGATGAGACGGTGAGAAAAGTAAGGTCTTTATGTCCGGCCCGAAGATGCAATGTTTGCGGGTCTACACGAGGGAAGCCAAGCGTCTTGGCCGCAGACGTCTGATTCCAACTGGGCCGCTCCGCTCTGCTCTGCAGTTTCCCTGCCGGTCATCCGCAGCGTTACCCCCAACATTTCCTCTGCGCCTCCCACCGCAAGAGCAGTTCTTCCGCAGCTTCTTCAGGTTGAGGCCCATCTTCGCCGGGCGGGGCGTCGCGACAAGCCATCGGGTTCGTCCGTCTTCGGGAGGGGCTTCACTGCGTTTCGTCCCGGCAGGGCGATGTTCCTGGCCGGGCAAGGCGATCGGGTCATCGTGGCTGCCCGGATCCGCGACGAGACCGAGGCGATGCGGGAAACGAGATAAGAAAAAACGCGATTACGCCAAATCGGGGCGGTGCCTTCGGGGCGTCGCCCTGTTTGTATATGGGGGATGGAGCGGAGTTCACGGATTCTTCAAAACTCCTTTTCATTGACGCTGAAATCGCTACACTCTGTGGTCCCGGCGATATCGCTGAAACCCGCAGAGACAGGATCTCAACCGGCATGCAGAACGAACCCGACAATACAGGCCAGCCCAAACCCCAGCCCCGCGGCGACGTGCTGATCGAGGCCCGCGACGTTGAACGGGTCTACAAGACCGGCGATACGTCCGTGTACGCCCTGCGGTCGATCGACCTGGAGATCCACCAGGGCGAGTATCTCTCGCTGATGGGGCCTTCCGGGTCGGGCAAGACGACGTTCTTCAACATGGTCGGCGCCCTGGATTTTCCCACAGCCGGCGAGGTCCGCATCGGCGGGCGGGACCTGCGGGAGCTCTCCTCGGGGCAGTTGGCGTATCTGCGTTGCGTCAACATCGGTTACATCTTCCAGAACTACAACCTCATCGAGGTTTTCTCGGCCTTGGAGAACGTCAAGCTGCCGATCAAGATCCGCGGCGCCGACGACGACGAAGCCGAGGAGACGGCCGCTGAGCTGCTCACCCGCGTGGGTCTGGGGCATCGCCTGGGGCACTTGCCCGGTGAGCTTTCCGGCGGTCAGCAACAGCGGGTGGCCATTGCCCGCGCGTTGGCGAACAATCCGAGCCTGGTATTGGCCGACGAGCCGACCGGCAATCTGGACTCCGGCACCGGGCACGAGATTGTGCAACTGCTCAGCGAACTGAGCGATGAACATGGCGTGACGGTCGTATCGGCGACGCACGATCACCGCATGCTCGATGTCTCCGACCGCGTGGTGTATCTGCGGGACGGGACGGTGGAGCGGATCGTATCGCGTTCGGATCTCAATATTTCGGTCGGATCGGTGGGTTAGTAAGCTGTTTGAGGCAGACTCACGGCGGGCCGCCGGTGTCCGTCGTTCTTCCACGAGACGAAGGTAGAAACGCATGAAGTGGTCTCATCTGGGCACGATTCTCCTCGGGCTGGTTCTGATTGCGATTCTGGTTCCGTTGTGCCAGTTTCTCACCCAGATGACGGTCAACGTGGACGCCGAGACGTCCACGCCGGTCGCCTGGGCGGTGGGTATCGTTTTCAGTCTGTTGCTGGTGTTCGGTACGATTCGCGCGATCGCCCGGACCCGCCGGATCGACAAGCCCAACATGGTGCTGCTGTACTGCATGCTCACGGTGGCGATCCCGGT
The DNA here is from genome assembly GCA_046541875.1 of Phycisphaerae bacterium. Lineage (GTDB taxonomy): Bacteria > Planctomycetota > Phycisphaerae > SM23-33 > SM23-33 > CAZFPT01. The sequence goes on from JBKHCL010000003.1 coordinate 4,740, forward strand.
GATGAACATCGGGCTGGTCCGCCAGGTGTACATGTCCATGCAGGCGGGCATGCACGAGTACTTTCTTAACGGGAATAACACCTACCGCACCCAGGTGAACAATCTGCGTCGCGGTTGGTTCCCGGTGGTTCCCACGCGCGAGGGGTTTGCGTGGCTCAAGGCCGATCGGCTGCTGAACTTCATGGAAGACACCGAAATGGCGTCCCAGCAGCGCAAGGCCGAGTCGAAGCTTCGGGGGCTGGTGGTCAAGGAATCGCAGGCCCGTCGCCTCCGGCAGGCCGCCACCCAGCCGGCGACCACTCAGCCGACCGCAACCCAGCCCGCGGATGCCAACGCCGCGCCGGTCGACGGGCAGGTCGACGCCAACGAGCACACCCAGGCGCTGCAGTGGGTGGCCAAGCTCCGGGCCGACCAGGCGGATGCGTTTCTCGTGGAGCGATCGCGCTGGACGTCGGTCGATCTGAAATCGCTCGATCTGCTCAAACCGCTCCGCCGGAGGCAGCAGGAAGCCGGCCAGGTCAGCCGTGAAAACCTCCAGAAGCTCCCGGAGATGCTCAAGGGCATCGATGAACTCGAAGCCAGCCTGCTGGAGGGGAACTGGAACTCGGGTCTGATGGACCAGAGCACCCGCGAACGCCTTTTCGCCCAGTTCCCCGATTTGCGAACCCCCGAGGCACGCCGGGAGCGGATTGCCCACTTCGCCGACCAGGCCGACCGGATTGGCCGGATGGTGGCGATGCTTACCACATCCGACCGCACGCAGTTGCGGTCGGCGTTGATGGACGACTACCTCCAGCAGTACGCCACCATGCCGGATCATGAAGTGCGAGCCATGCAGAACCGGCTGGTGTATCGCATGAAGACCTCTTCCCGTACGGACATGGTGAAGATGGACGGCTCGGGCGGCAAGGTCAACCAGTTCTTGGACGGGTTCCGCAACGGGCTCTGGGCGAAGCTCCAGGACAAGTCAGCCGTCAAGGAACTGACGGTCCGGGACCGCTTCGAGAAGTCGGCCGACGATCTGCCATGGCACCTCTGGGCCAAGCCGATCGTCATGTGGACGTCGCTGTTCCTGGCGATTTTCATGCTGCTGATGTGCGTCTCGGAATGGCTCCGCCGCAAGTGGATCGACCGCGAAAACCTCGCCTTCCCCCTGGTGGAAATCGCCGACACGATGATTCGTCATGACGCGGACATCGAAAACGCAGCCGACCTGTATCACCCCCAGCCTCGGAAGCGTCCGGTCAACCCGGTGTTCATGATCGGCTTGCTGATCGGCCTGGTCTGGGTGGGCATGGAGGCGCTGGGTCATTACGGTTTCCTCACGGGCGATTACCAGGCGACGTTCAGCGTTTCCAAGGAACTGTTCACCGGCAATACGCTGAAGAACGCCGACAAGGTCTTCCTGGTGGTCTCGCCGATCATTCTGGGGCTGGGGTTCCTCATCAGCCTGGAGATCAGCTTCTCGGTGTGGGTGATTTTCATCATCTATACGATCATCGTGATGATCGGGAAGAACACCTACCCGGACCTGAAGGACAGCCTCTTCTCCGGCTGGGCCGGCGGGAGGCAGTACCCGTTCCCGATGGCGCAGATGCTGGGGGCGTCGTTGTGCTTCTCGGCGATCGTCCTGTTCAAGACTTTCCGCGGCTCCAAGCAGGCCAAGACCACCGCCTCGGACGATTACTTCATCCCGCCTCGGCTGAACTTCATCGGAATGGTCGTGCTGCCGATCGTCATTCTCGCTCTGTTGTGGCATCACGGGGTGGGGGAGGGCATCGTGGGCGTGCTGTTCATCGCCCTGATCGGCCTGCTGGCGTTCGTGCAGATGATCACGGCTGCCCGCGTTCGTGCGGAGACCGGCCTGCATACCCAGCACGTCTCGTACGAGTTCACGAAGATCCCGATGGTCTTCGGTATGACCAGCCTGTTGGGTTCGCGCATCTTCTCGCTGTTCGTGACGGTGGCGTTCCTGCCGTTGACGCTGCTGTTCCGCACGATCCCACAGCACCTCGAAAACATGGAGCTGGCCAGGCGAAACAAACTGCGCCTGCGCACGGTGGCGGTGGCGTCGCTGACGGCCTTCATCGTGGCGGTGGTCGTCGGCATGGTTGTCCTGCCGATCTGGGCGTACGCCTACGGCGGCGTCGCCTACGGCGAAGGCGCCGAGGACCAAGGTCAGACCTCGCGCACCATCGCCCACTACTCGCTGTGGATTTCGCACTACCTCGGTGAGGAGGGGCTCGACCAGTGGACGCAGGTCCACTGGATCCGCATCTGGTTCATGCTGGGCGGCTTCGGCGTGGTGGCGGTGCTGTCGCTGCTGCGAAGCCGATTCCTGCAATTCCCCCTGCATCCGATCGGATACCTGCTGATCCTGTTGAGTATCTACTACGTATGGGTGTCGCCGTATTACAAAGGAACCTCGGACGCGCCGTCCGAGTCGTCCTGGCTGTGGGGAAGTATCTTCCTGGCCTGGTTGCTCAAGAAGGTGATCATCAAGTACGGTGGCATGACCACCTACCGACGGGCCAAGCCCTTCTTTATCGGGCTGGTGGTCGGTGCGGTGCTGTGTGTGTTCCTGTTCAACGCGACGGATCTGGTCTGTTCGCTGATCGGTGCTGACGCCAAGGACCCGGGCGGATTCATCAAACCCTTCCTGGACAAGCACCCGTTCAGCCCGGCGTTCTATTGATGCATGAAGGAGTGGTCGACGTGACTCGGCGACTGATAACCTGTTGTTTGGTTCTGCTGGCTGCGTGGGCCGTTGCGCAGGGCGGCGAGCGGAACGAGAAAATCCAGAAGGACATCGATGTCCCGGTGCGAAAGCAGTTGGAGTCCTACTCGGCCCTCTCGCCCCAGGGGCTGGAGGCGCTGGACCGCGTCTCCTCCTCCGCTGCGCTGCGCGCGGAGATGGAGGAGATTCTCAAAGGCAACCTGTCCGTCGGTGCCAGGCAGGTCGATGCCAACGGCAGGGCCCATATCCACCGTTACCTGGACAGGAAGTTCGATGCGCTCTCTGAGCGGGGACTTCGGAAACTGGGCGCGATTACCGGACAGGTGGCGGTCCCCGTTTCGATCCGCAACGCCCGCTCGCTCGGCGAGAAAGGCAACGCCCGAGGCCGATCGAGAGTGACCATCGACGGGGTGCGCTGGGCGGACGGCAACAGCTGTCACCTGCTGCCGATGTGGCCCAACGGCCCGATGCCGTCGATCTGTCCGGTCGGTGGGTTGAGCGGCCCGCTGGTGTACGTCGAAGACGGTTCGTGGGAAGCCCTGCGAGGCCTGCCCCTCGAGGGCGCCATTGTGCTGATGGACTTCCGTGGCGGACGACGCTGGGCGACACTGGCCTCCATGGGGGTTCAGGGCGTGATCGCCATCGAGGACGAGCACGTTTCCCGCGACAAGGCCGAGCGGTGGTTCGTGAATACTCCGGTCCCCTTGCCGCGGTTCTACGTGGACCGCAAACGCGGGCAGGAGCTGATCGCCCACGCCACGCGCAAGGAGTACCCCGAGAAAGGCGATCAGTGGCGCATCGTCAAAGGCAAAGCCGCCACCATGCACGGTGGGAACGTCTACGAGCAGCGTCGCTTCGAGTCGCCCTTCGTGTACCTTCCACCCACCGAGCCGATCATTCACACGGTCATGGAGCGCGAGCTGCTCCGTCGTCTGGGCGACAAGTACGGGGTGGCCGGCGAAGACATCGCGGTGTTGAACAGGCTGGGAGACTCGCCTCCCAAGGCCGGTACCAAGCTGAAGATTCCCGGAAAGGACGAGACCTACGAAGTCAAGGAGCAGGATCTGCTCAAGCAGATCGCCGCATCTTACGAAGTCTCCCTGGACGCTCTGCTCAAGGCCAATGACCTCGATAAAGACAAGGAAGACCAGGGCATCTCGGCGGGTACGAAGCTGACGATTCCGAACATCAACCAGTCGCTGGTGATTCTCGTTCGGATTGACAGCTGCTCGGTGGTTCCCGACGCCCCGCACGGCGCGAATGCGGCAGGCAACATCGCTTTGGCGATCAAGCTGATGGAGCATCTGGCGACCGACCCGTCGGTGATCCGGCGCAAGGGCGTGGTGTTCGGGTTCCTGGACGCCGAAGGGCTTGGTGGGCGCACCAGCCGGGCCGTTACCGAGTCGATGCTGCTGAAAGAGAACAAGCTCAAGCTTCGCCCGAAGGAAGACCCCGCCAACCGCATCAAGCGGTATCGCCAGGTGGTGGCTTGGCTGGAGGCCGACCAGAGCGGCAAGATAGGCTACGACACCGCGAAGTGGTTGGCCGACGAGTGGTTGTACTCCCGTCTGGAATCGTTGCGAATCCGTCTGGCGGAGGAGCGGACGCGCCTGCGCCGACGCTTGCGTGAGCTTCCCGAGGACTCCGCCGAAGCCAGGGAAATCGAAACCCGTCTCGACGAGATCAAGCTCCTTGTATGGGGCAAGGACCCGCGCGAAGCCGATGGCGGGCTGGTGGACCTGCGTGATGAGACCATCAAGAACACCAGCCTCTCCTATCCCGAGCGGACCAAAAGATTTCTACGGACGGTTCCCCAGACCATCGCGGAGGCCCGCGATCAGGATATGCCCGAGCTGGCGTTGCCGACGCTCCAGGCGCGACTCAAGGCCGAGCTTGCCGAGGAACAGGAAAGCTACGATATCTCGCAGGGCAACCTGGATGTGATCGGCAAGATCCTCGATGCGATGGTTCCCAGCAAGGATCAGCCTTCCCTCGCCTACCAACTGGACCTTGCCGACGCGACCCATTCGCTGGGGATCGTGTCCGAGAACAAGGACTTCCGCCGCAATCACCCGGCTGCGGGGAACGCCAAGGCCTTGGCCAAGCGATACCGCAAGGTGCTGGCGTACGCAGCCGTCCAGGCGGGTTGGCCGGAAGACTTCCTTATTCTGACCAACGACGACGTGCTGCATCACGCCCTGATGAAACTCCAGTCACCGCCGATTTATCCGGAGTTCTGGGCGGGCGTGGACGTGTCGCTGTTGGCGTTGAGCACGCAGAACGATACCAAGCAGAAGCTGGACTCACCACGGGACACCCTCGATCGGGTCAAGTGGGAGAACCTGCATATCCAGGCTCGCAGCGCGATGTTACTGCTTCGGCTGGGGCTGGAAAGCCCGCTGGACTCCCTGCCTCCGGCGAAGATCAACAAGAAACCGAAATTCGGTCGTCTGACCGGCAAGATCGCCGAGTTCAACATGCGATCGGGCATTGACGCCCAGGACCCGATCGCCGGGGCCTACGTGTACTACCCGGCCTTGAAGAAGGATCATGGCACTCACGCGCATAACACGCTCGCCTACCGCGGAGCTCGCCGCGGGATTCTGATGATCACGCCGCTGAACGGCATCTATACGCTGCCGCTGGAGGACGCCTCCTACGACGATGCCCTGTTGCTGTACTCGTATTTGCTGGACAGTGAAACAGGCCTGTTCAACAAGGTCGCCGACCAGGGGCAGATCGGCAGCCAGAGGGCAAACCCGAAGTTCAAGCTGCTGGACCTGGAGGAGACTGAAAAGAAGATCGTGCTCACCGAGGTCTACCCGTGGATGTTCTTTCCGGGCGTGGACCCGCGGGAGTACAAGGTCGTCGGCGAGACCGAGAGTCAGTTCCACCTCGTTGACGTGGTCCGCAACGGCGATCCGAAGCATTACGCCCTGGATGCTCCCCGAGGGGACTACAAGGAGCATGACCTCGACGCGGTCGTGGTCTACATGCCCAACGGTAGCCGGGCTCGGGTGGCCGTCCAGTCGGCGGTCACGACCAAGATGGTGCTCAGCGGCTGGGTGCATCCCGAGAGGTTCCGCCATCGCGGAAACGGGTACGTCATCGGCGACCTTGGCTCGAAGGAGTCCAAGGCGACGCTGATGGAATCGAAGCGTACCCAGGCCCGCGTGGAGGCCGACGTCACCGGGGAGAGCTTTGACGAGGCCGCCTGGGAGAAGGAATTCGAGGCGTGGTACCAGGCACAGATGGCCAAGCCCGGCTGGGCGCGAAATCTTACGCTGTCCCAGACGCCGCTGCACATTGCCGGGGACATGCTGATCCTGGCTGAGCGTCGTCAGCGGGTCTACAAGGAATTCGGTATCAAGGACCAGGGCGTTGCCCACGCCATCGAACGAGCCCGGGAGAAGTACGCCCGCGCCAAGGACGCCCTGAACCGCAAGGACTACCAGAGTGCCAACGGAGCCGCCCGCGAGGCGTGGGGCATCCTGATGAAGTCCTACGGACAGGTATTGGACCTGGGTCGCGAGGCGGTCTTCTCGGTGGTGGTCCTGATGGCCCTGTTGCTGCCGGCGAGCATGTTCCTGGAGAAGCTCACTATCGGGCGGAAGGGCATTGTGGGAAAGCTGGCGGGTACGACCGTTTACTTCGTGCTGGGCACGACGTTCCTGAACTTCTTTCACCCGGGATTCAAGATCTCGGTTTCGCCGTTCATCATCATGATCGCCTTCACGATGATCCTGATGTCGCTGATCGTGCTGATTATCTCGTATCAGCGGTTCGACGTCCTGCTTCGCCGGGCCCGCGCCGCCGGTGGCGAGGTGGAGAGCGAAGAGATCAGCCTGACCAGTTCGCTGGCGACGGCCTTGTCGATGGGCGTATCGAATCTCAAGAAACGACCGGCCCGAACGTTCCTGACCGTTTTCACCGTAACGGTGCTGACCTTCTCGATCGTGACGTTCGTGTCGGTGCGCGGCGACGACCAGGTGGAGCTGTTGCCGCTCTCGCTGGACGAGGATCTCTCGGGCCGCACCGTAAAGCCGATCCCGCCGAAATACCGCGGCGTGATGTTCCGCGAGTTTTTCTGGTTGACGATGGAGGACAACTTCGTGGACGCGGTGGAGACCGAGTTCGGCGCCCGCTATGACCTTGCCGTTCGCGCCCATCGCATCCAGGTGGAAGGCGGCAACAACGCCGACCGCGAAGGGATGAACCAGGAGAAGCTCACCCGGATCACGGGCACCCCGAAGAATCGCCCCACGTGGGTGGCCACCGGCATCATGGCGTTTCAGCCCGCCGAGCGGAAATTCAGTCATCTCCAACAGGCCGTCAGCAACGAGTCCTGGTTCCGCTCGGCCGACCCCATTACCGGACGGGTCGAGGACCGCGACGTAATCATCATCCCCGACAACGGGGCCGAGGCGTTGGGCATCACCGAGGAGAAGATCTTCCGTGAGGATCCCAACGGGCAGATGGTGCGTCGGGCTCACGATGAACTGCCGAAGGTGCGCCTGATGAACCGCCAGTGGCGCGTGATCGGGATCCTCGATACGGACCTGGCCAACCGCCTGCGGGACGTCAACGGCAAGAGCCTGGCGATGGTGGACTACCTTCGCAGCGCGTTCGCCTCGGGCGCCGCCGGTGGTGGTCACCTGGCCAACGAGCCCGAATCCTACCACATGTCATGGGAAGAGCTCGTCATCGTCCCGTATGCCGCCAAGAACGACGTGAAGGCCGAGACCCGCTCGGTGGCGATCCGCCTGCGCGAGCCACAAGAGGTCACCGTCGAGCCGGGCGAGTCGCTGGCGGACCTGGCCAAGCGGTATCTGGGCAGCAAGCTACGGGCCAGGGAGATCCTCCAGGCGAACGAATCGCTCGACGACGCCGCCGACATCCAAGCCGGCATGACGGTGCAGATTCCCGGCGACGACATGGAGACATTCCGAAACGACGTGGCCTTGCGTGTGAACAAGGCGATGTTCGGGCAGGTCGGCGGGCAGATCTCGCTGATCACGACGCAGTCCCAGCAGAGCGTAGCGGGTCTGGCGAAGGTGATCGTTCCGGTCATCCTCTGCGTTCTGATCGTTCTGAACACGATGATGGCCAATGTCGAAGAACGTCGCGGCGAGGTGGGCATGCTCGGGGCGATCGGCCTGAGCCCGGCCCAGATCTCGTTCCTGCTTCTCAGCGAGTCGACGGTCTTCAGTGTGCTGGGGATCGTGCTGGGCACGTTCATCGGACTGTTGTTCGCGAACGTCGCCTCGATGATCGGCATCCTGCCGGGATTGTCGTTCAACTTCACCTCGCTGCTGTCGATGGCTTTGGCGGCGGGAACGGGCATCGTGGTGTTGATCGCGACGTTGATTCCCGCCCGCAAGGCGGCGGCACTGGCGGCCCCGAGCGGCATGGCCCAGTGGGAGCTGCCCGAGCCGTCGGCCGACGGAGACATCTCCTTCGAGCTGCCCTTTACGCTCACGCGGGGCAACGCGGTGGGCATGTCCGCCTTTTTCCGTCGCTTCCTGCTGAACCACACGGACCCGGCGAGTCCGGACTTCAACTGCCGGGATATCGAGTTGTCGGTTATTGACGAACCCGACGAACAGGCCCTGCGGGTGGATGCGGTGATGTGGCTGAGCCCGTACGATCTGGACGTGGCCCAGAAGTTCGCGCTGAAGGTGGTTCCCACCGAGAGCGAGGGCGTCTTCACGGTGGTGATTCTGCTGCACCGCACCTCCGGTACGGAGGACGCCTGGCTGCGGACCAACTACGGGTTCCTGGACCTGGTGCGCCGGCAATTCCTGCTGTGGCGCAACCTCGACAACGATTCACGCAGCGACTACATTGCGGAAGGCGCACAGCTCTTCCAGGAGGCCGCTCAGTAACATGGCTGAGAATTCGGGTAAGAAGAAGGCGTCGGGCGAGAAGTTCTACGACGCCAAGTTCTCCATCGAGGCGATCCAGCACCACCCCTATGAGAACGGGTTCACCTGGCGGACCGTTCTCGGTGCGCTGTTCGTGGCGTTCGTGATGCTCCCGGGCGTGATTTTCATGGGGCTGATGATCGGTCAGAGCCTCGGGACTGCCGCCGAGTGGGTGACGATCATCCTCTTCGTGGAGTTGGCCCGCCGCTCGTTCGTGACGCTGCGGAAGCAGGAGCTGTACATGCTCCGCTACACCGTCGGGTCGCTGTCGCACTTCTCGGGCGGGGTCGCTCTGGGCGGTGGGATGTTTGCCTACCTGGTGTTCAACCGCTATCTGCGAAACAGCGAGGAATTCCACAACTTCGGCATCGCCCAGGATGTGCCCGACTGGTTCGCTCCATACGGGGACGCCGCCTATACGAGCTTCCTCAACTCGGTCTGGTGGCCGGTGATCGCCGTGATGGTCGGGGGCATGATCCTCTCGAAGCTCACCTCGCTTTCCCTGGGATACCTCGGATACAAGCTGACCTCCGACGTCGAGAAGCTTCCCTTCCCGCTGGCCCCGGTTCACGCCGAGGGGGCCATCGCCCTGGCTGAGCGCTCGCAGGATGAAAACTCCCGTGGCTTCCGGCAGTACTGCTTCTCGATCGGCGTGATCCTCGGTGCGGTGTTCGGCATTCTGTACACGGCGATCCCGATTCTCTCCCAGGCGGTGCTCTCCCGGCCGATCCATCTGCTGCAGATCCCGTTCTGGGACTTCACCGAGATGTGTGAGAACTTCCTGCCGGCGGCGACGATCACGCTGGGTTCGAACCTGATGCTCCTGTTTCTTGGGTTCGTGCTGCCCTGGCGGATCGTCGTGGGCGGGTTCGTCACCGGCGTGCTGTTCCAGGTGATTCTCAACCCGTTCGTATTCCATCCGCTGGGGATGCTTCCTCACTGGGAGCCCGGCAAGGACGCCATCAAGACGCACGTGTCCAACCAGATCGACCTGTACCTCTCGATCGGTATGGGGACGGCCTTCGCGGTGGCGGTGCTGGGTATCTACGGAATGATCCGCAGCGTGCTGAAATACAGCAGATCCACCGCCGAGGAAGAACGATCGGTCGACCTGCGGAACTTCTGGAAACGCGACGTGGAACGTGGCGACCCGCCGACCGGGGCGGCGTTGCTGGTGTGGATCTTCTCGGCGGCGGGGTTCGTGATACTGTCCTACTATCTGGTGAACTTCCGTCGGGGCGCGATCCTTCCGCCCGAGGAAAGGTTCCCATGGTACTGGCTGGCGCTGTTCGCGTTCATCTGGACGCCGATCAACACGTACATCAACGCGCGGATGAGCGGTATTGCAGGCCAACACGCGGGCATCCCGTATATCAAAGAGGCCTTCATCTTCCTCTCGGGGTATCGGCAGGTGAACATCTGGTTCGCTCCGCTGCCGATCCATAACTACGGTAACATGTCCGACAAGCTGCGGGTCTGTCAGTTAACGCGAACAAAGTTCTCTTCCATCCTGCGGGCGGAGCTGTTCATCTTCCCGTTGATGTTGTTTGCGTCGTTCATCTTCTGGAACTACATCACCAGCCTGGGCCCGATTCCCTCGGATCGCTATCCGTTCGTGCAGAAGTTCTGGCCGCAGTTCGCGCAGATGAAGGCGCTGTGGGCGGCCGGCATGCAGGAAGGTCAGTCGCTGCTGATGCAATCGCTCAAACCCAGTGTGATCTTCACCAGTCTGGGCACGACGCTGCTTCTGTTCATCGGGTTCGGGTGGCTGGGGGTCTCCGCCCAGTATATCTACGGTGGAATCGGCGGGCTGAACCGCTACCCCCACGAGCCGTTGACGATGTTCCTGGGCGGCCTGCTGGGGCGGTACGTGCTGGCCAAGCGGTTCGGACAGGAGCGCTGGCAGAACTACGCCCCGATTCTGGTGGTGGGCTTCGGTGCGGGGATGGGCCTCTCGTCAATGATTGCCATCGCCATCAACTTCCTCTGGACTTCGATTGGAAGCGGTTTCTGACATGGTCACGCGAGAATGGGAAATCGGACAGCTTCACCTTCGCTGGGACCTGGTCTGGTCGATGGCGATGAGCAGCCTGAAGGTCCGCATGATGCGGTCCTTCCTGACCTGCCTGACCATCACGACGGCCACCGCGTTCATGGCGTATCTGCTCGCCAGCCCGCGGAAAACCGGCGACGTCACCGAGATGCAGAGTTGGTTGCTGATGCTCGTTCTGGCGCTGATCGTATCCGGCGCGGGCGTGCTCAACGCGATGCTCATGTCCGTCGCCCAGCGATACCGCGAGATCGGGACCATCAAGTGTCTCGGCGCGCTGGACACGCTGGTCCTGTGGATGGTGCTGGTCGAATCGGCCATCCTCGGGTTGGCCGGTGCGGTGGTGGGGCTTTTGGTGGGCCTGCTGTTCTCGCTGCTGCTGGGCATGGCCGATTTCGGGCTGGGATATTTCGCGACGTTCTTCGTGGGCACCATGCCCCCCGAGCAACTGCCCGGGTGGCTGGCGTCGACGTTCCCCGACGGGATGAACCGCATGATCTGGCTGCTGGGCACGATGGTCTTCGTGTTCGTGGTGGGCATGGGGCTGACCACCCTCGGGGCGGCGATCCCGGCGTATATCGCTTCCAAGATGCCGCCCGTCGAGGCGATGCGGGGCGAGAAGTAGCCAACGCACAACGCCCCGCGCGGGCGGAGAGAATCCTATGACGCAGCAGAAAATCAACTGGTTCACCGACCTCGAAGAATCGGTCGACTATACCGTGATGACCAAGAACGTCACGAAGATCTACGAGATGGGCGACACCAGGATCCAGGCGCTGGACAACGTGACGGTCTCCATCCAGACCGGCGAGTACATCTCCATCATGGGTCCGTCGGGCTCGGGCAAGACCACGCTGTTCAACGCCATCGGCGGACTGATGAAGCCCACCTCCGGCAGCGTCTTCATCGACGAGATCGACGTCGCCCAACTGGACGCCAACGAACTGGCCTGGCTGCGCTGCCGAAAGATCGGCTACATCTTCCAGAGCTACAATATCGTCAAGGTCATGACCGCCCTGGAGAACGTCGTGCTGCCGATGCTCTTCGCCGGCGTTCCGGGCGACGAGGCCCAGGATCGCGGCGTGGACATCCTCTCGCGCGTCGGGCTGGGAGACCGCATCCTGCACACCCCCAAGGAACTGTCCGGCGGCCAGCAGCAACGCGTCGCCATCGCCCGGGCGTTCGCGAACAACCCGGCGATCATCCTGGCCGACGAACCCACCGCGAACCTCGACCTCAAGACCGGGGCCGAGATCATCCAACTGATGAAGGACATGAACCGCGAGCGCGGCGTGACGGTGATCTGCTCCACCCACGACCACGCCATGCTGGACATCTCCGACCGGATCATCTGGATGGAGGACGGGCAGGTCAAACGCATCGCCGACCGCGACGATGTGGACATCAAGGTCGACGTGTTCGAAGAGCAGTAATCCCCGCCGCCCCGGCGGCGTACAATGTTCGACGGCCCGATGACCCTGCCGCTTTCGTGGCGCAGGCTCGTGGCTGCACACCTCAACCGATCGCAAGGAGACGCACCATGAGGACCTCCGCACGCCTGAGACTCTTTGTCGCAATCGTGGCCATCCTGGCCTCCGCTGGGTCAGCCCTGTCGGCCGACCCGCTGGGCCCGTCGGATGCGAACTGGCCCTATCCCTTCAAGACGGTCAAGACCCACCCGGGCGCCAAGGCGGCCCCCGCTTCCAGCCCCGAGACCTACCCGCACTCCAAGGCGTTCTTCCAGCGCGCCCGAAAGGTCATCCAGGGTCTCGGCGACGAGGATCTGGGCAAGTGGCGTCGCGGCTGGTTCGCACGCGGCGGGGACCCGGCCAAGTACCTCATCGGGGCGGCGATGGCCCGGCTGATCGCCGACGGCGACGACGCCCAGGCCCGGAAGTACATGAACGACGAGCGGACCTACAAGGAGCACTACCATTTCGGCACGGTCAACTGGGCACGGTTCTACCCGCTGTTCGGTGAGAAGGTGCTCTCCAAGGAGATACAACAGAAATTCGCCGATGCAGGCTTCCGGTACGGGTCGTATTCCTCGCCGCGAGGAACGGAGAATCACAAGGTCATGTGGTGGACCTCCGCCAACGTGCTGCCGTATTACACCGGCAAGGGGCTCTCCCGCCGCTCGGTCAAGGCGACCCTCCAGCACGGCAAGCAGCAGTTGCGAAGCTACGTCAAGGGCCTGTACAAGGCAGGGCAGGGCGAATGGGACTCGTCCACGTACCTGATGTTCGACGTCAACGGCATGTTGAACATTTACGACTTCTCGGAGGACGCCGAGGCCCGCCTGCTCGCCAAGGCCGCCCTCGACTGGTACCTCGCCGGATATGCCCTGAAGTACACCGACGGGGTCTACTGCGCCCCCAACCAGCGAGGCTACGCGCCGGGACCGGTCGAGAAGATCGCCGACGAGACCGGCTATCTCTGGTGGGGCAGCCGAGCGAAAATCACCCCCGAAGACCTCTCCAATGCCCGCCACACACTGCACGCGATTACCTCGGCCTATCGTCCCAACAAGGTCATCACGAACATCGCCACGAAGAACCTGCCCAAGCTGCCGGCCGAGCAGCGCAACACCAAGCCGAACTACTGGCATGGCCTTCGCCTGGAACCCAACCCCGGCGTGTACCACGAGAGTGTCTACCTCAGCAAGCACTACACAATGGGCTCGCTGTGGAACGGCCATGGCGGACAGATGTCCCGCTTCCAGATCGTCGCCGGCACGCCCGATGGCGGCGTTCCCTTCACCGGCGGCCACCCGACCGGCTACAAGTACAAAGACGGCGGCGGCAAGTACGACCAGACCGCCCAGGTCGGAGCGGTGCATGTGTTGCTCTCGCGTATCGCCAAGGACGACCCGGTCGGGTATGTCTTCTTCTCGTTGCCCGAGGGTGTCGAGAAGCCCACGCGCCACGGCGAGTGGTATCTCATCACTGCCGGCAAGACGTACCTGGCGCTGCTGCCGCTGAGCGAGAAGTCCGAGATCGGCAAGACCGAGTTGTCGCCCAAGCAGAAGCAGCGAAACGCCAAAGCAATCGAGCAGGGCAAGGACCCGCGCTACACCCCCAAGCCCATTCTCAAGCTCCACGGGCCCAGCACCGGCTGGGTGCTGGTCACCGGCGACGCCGGCACGTACGATTCACCGGATGCCTTCAAGGCGTCCCTGGGCAAACGCAAGGTGGACGTCTCCGGTTGGCCCACAAAGGGGCACGTATCGTTCGTGACGCCTGACGGCAGAGATACCCGCGTGTCGTACCAGGAAGGCAAGGATCGTCCCGCCGTCGCGATCGACGGAACGGTCGTCGACTACGACCAGTGGGACGCCGTCTACGCCGGCCCGTATGTCAAACAGGACGACGGCGTGCTGAGGGTTACGGATGGAAAAGACGGGTTCATCGTCGATTTCACCGGCGAGAAGCCCGTCTACAAGCCGTGGAAGAAGTAGTCCGAATCGGCTGCCTGTGCAGCCAGGAGGCAATACCATGACACCGAAGAAACGCGCTGTTTTCGCGATCGTTACCGTGGCTGCCGGCCTTGGAGCATTCACCACCCCGGCGTTGTCAGGGCAGGAGTTTGCCGTCGGCGTGACGCACCTGGGCCGATCCCTCAACGGGCAGACGGAGGTACCGGCCGGGCTGTTCGGCACGCACCACTATCCGCTCAGCGAGGAGCGGGTGAAGGAATGGAACATCGAACTGGAGCGGAAGATCTTCTGGCACCTCAATACCAAGCCCGTCGTGCCCAAGAAGACGCCCCTGTTCATCGAATGCTTCTTCGACCGCTATCAGCCCGCCCTCGTGCTGACCAAGCGCGACGACTGGAAGGAGTACATCGTCAACTCGGCCACCAAGTACGCCCAGGCCGCCAAAACCACCGGCCACGACCACATCGTGGAGTTCTGGAACGAGCCCTACCTCAACTGGGCATGCAAGCCCGGCGTGAACTACGACGGGCGATTCTACAAGACCGACGACGCCAAGCCCGGCGGCCGGGTGACCATCAAAGGACACGACAAACCCACCGAGTATCTCGTGTGGGATCGCAAGAAGAAGCTCGCCTGGCGCAACGGCCAGGTAGACTACGTCCGCACGCGGTACATCCCCAAGGACAAGCAGGTCGGCGACGTGTGGAAGCAGGGCAGCCGCGAGTACAAGATCATCGAACGCTGGTGGGCCAAGGACACCACCCAGAAGCACTACTGGTCCGGCAAGCAGAGCGTGAAATGGTACCTGCAGATGTTCAAGCCCTTCGCGAAGACCATCAAGACCGTCAATCCGGACGTGACGGTCCTGGGCGGCTGGGGTTTCAACATCTACAACGAGGGGTGGGACTCGTGGCGCGTGCTGTACAAGCCGCTGATCGATGAATGTCACCCGTGGATGGACGGCATCCACGAACACCACTACGGCGGCGACACGCGCAGGGTGGCCGCCAGCTACGAAACCGCCTACGCCTACGCCCTGGGCACCTACGGCAAGAAGCTGCGGTTCTACAACACCGAGACCTCCGGCTGGGCCGACCCCCAGCAGCCCACCGCCAGGCCGAACCCCAGCGGCAAGGAAGAATCCCACCGCCGGGGCGCGTCGATGTACCTCATGCGGGACATCACGTACCTCATCGCCGTCTGTCCGGACAAGGCCGCCTCTCGAACCGCCCACTACTGGGGCAACCCCAAGCTCGATTCGATCGGCTTCAAGGCGCTCGCGAAGCTGCGCGGCAAGCTGCTGCACGTCAGCAACGGGCTCATGCAGGACATGTGGACCGTCGCCAGCTACGACCAGAAGAACAACCGTGTTTGTGCGGTGGTCTTCTACGACAACCCCGACGGACTCGAGTTTCCCTTCCACATCCAGGCCCCGATGGGCACGAAGATCAAGGCCGCCCGCATGCTGGTGCCGAAGATCGCCGATGGGGCATACCAGCTCGTCGAGAGCAAGCTCAAGCACAAGACCGCGTCGCTGTCCCATCGCATCAAGACCGACGGCAAGACGGTGCGCGTCTTCCTGCTGGACCTCGAAGGCCAAGCCGACAAGCTCAAGCACGTTGTGGAGCAGCAGTACGTCTCCAAGGATGTCGTCACGTCGCTCAAGCCCGGCGCGTCGATGAAGACGAGCATCAAGATTCCGGCCAGGCAACTGGCGACCAGGCCGACAGCGCGCCTCCGCATCTGTCAGGAAGGCGCGAAAGGTCGGTCGCTCACGGTGAAGGTCAACGGGAAGGAATGTGAATTCGGCGCCCTGCAAGCCCCCATCGCGGAGTATCCGCTGGGCTCGGCCGACGACGTCCTACAGGCCGACAACACCATCGAGATCACCGCCGGCGACAAGGGTGCCCTGGTGACCGCGGTGAGCGTGATCCTGACCCATTCGCCGAACTGATCCACGCTGGCGAGCCCCGTCTCGGCGAGATACAATCAGCCCATCGACGCATTCTCACCCTCGGGCCTGGTGCTCGGGGGTGAGTGTATTTCCGTTTCCACAACGAGGACGTGACGATGCACCTGGATCTTAACGGCCCGTGGCAGTGCGGGCTGGACCGTCAATACGACCGGACCGCAACCGTGCCCGGGCTGGCGGGCGACCCGGCGGTGGTCACGCCCGGTGAGCTGTGGTATCGCCGCGAGGTGCATCTGCCCGAGGGCGAATGGACCCGGGCGACGCTTCGTCTCAACGGGGCACGCTTCGCCCCGCGCGTGTACGTGGATGGAGAGCAGGTCTCCGCGTCGGCCGGTGGAATGGCCCCGACGCTCCACCGCCTGGAGCACCCCGCCGTGAAGCCCGGGGCAACCGTCACGTTGGAGATCGCCCTGACGAACCTGGACGACCTGCCGACCGACGACGCCTCGCGCATCCCGGGGGCGGACCGCTGGCGGAGCAACATCTCCTCGTGCATCTGGGACGACGTCACGCTCATCACCCACCGCGACGCGTGGATTCGCCGGATCGACGCGAACCCCGACCTCGTCAGCCGATGCGTCGAGCTGACCTGGGACGTCGAAACGCTCGAAGATGGCCAACCGCGGGTGATCGAGTTCCGCCTGCAGGACGCCGACGGCGTGTTCGTTGCCGATTCCCGTTTCATGCTCGAAGGCCCGTGCGGCAGCGGCGTGATGGAGCTGCCCGAGCACGTCGAGACCTGGTCGCCCGAGCATCCGACGCTCTACCGCCTGGAAGCCGCCGTCTTCGACGACGATGGCGCTATGGATGTCCGTCGGCGGAACCTTGGCCTGCGGACCTTCGAGGTCGACGGAAAGCGCTTCAAACTCAACGGGCGCGATGTGACGTTCCGGTCCGGCTCGGTGGTCTGGCACCGCTGGGTGCGGGATCCGGAATCGCACGACCTCGCCTGGGACCTGGAATGGTTCGAGCAGAATGTCGCCCGTCGCCTGCTGTCTCACGGCGCCAACGGTCTGCGGTTCCACCTGGGCAGCCCGCCGGAGGCGTTTCTGGACCTCTGCGACCGGCTCGGGCTGCTGGTACAGGCTGAATGGCTGTTCTTCCACGGGATGAAGGCGTCGCGCGAGAGCCTCATCGAGCAGTGGGCCGCCTGGCTGGACCTCTGCCGCCGACACCCGTGCGTGGTCATTCACCACCCCTGGAACGAGACCGAGGGCGACGAGCTGAACACCGCGTTCTCGGCGATCGAGGAGCTTTCGGAGCAGTATCCGCCGCTGGTGATTTCCCATCGCGACGTTCTGCACATTCACAAATACTGGTGGAGCATGTTCGAGAACGTGGGGGTCTACTACGACGACGCCGAGCAGTTCTCCCAGCCGATCGTGGCCGACGAGTTCGGCGGCAACTACCTCGACGGGTGGTGCAACCCGGGGTTCTACCCGGCCCTGCGGGGCAGCTTCCTGCGCTTCCTCGGGGTCAAGCAGACCGCCGCAGACCGCCTCTGGCTGCACACCGAAGCGAACGCCCGGATCGCCGAATATTGGCGACGGATCGGGGCGGCGGGATTCAGCCCGTTCTGCATTCTCGGCCCGCCGGAGGACGGCAACCACCACTTCCTGGGTCCGTTGGCGGAAGGCAACCCCAAGCCCGTCTGGGACGCCCTGACCGCAGCGTATTCGCCGCGCAGCGTGAGCTTGGAGATCTGGGACCGCAACTATCGGCCGGGCGAGTTGGCCCGCGCGACGCTGCACCTGCTGAACGAGTGCGACCAGGCCCACAGACTGCCCATCGCCTGCCGCGTGGTGAACCAGACCACCGGCGAGTTCACCGGCGAGCAGACGCTCGAACTCACGCTGCCTCCCAACTGCTCGGCCTTTGAGGACATCCAGCTTCAACTGCCCGCCGAGCCAGGCCAATACCGACTGCAGGCAGAGCTGACCGACCCGCCCGAGACGGTGACCCACCGGGTGATCTCGCACTGGGACGTGCAGACGTTCTGGCCGGTCGTGCCCGACGGCGTTCGCTCAGCTACCGTGGGGCTCTGTGGCGACGAAAACGAACTCCGCGCGTTCTGCGAGTCGCTGGGAATCGTCACGGCCGAGGCGACCGATCCGTCGGTGGACGTGATCCTCACCGGACAATCCTGCTGGAACCGCATCGCAGCCGGCGGGTGCAACGGGGCGGGGCTGGCTGCGGCGATCGATCGCCAAGCCGGCGTGGTCATGCTGGACGTGGGCCCGCGCGAGCTGGGGCAGGGCTACCTGGACGGTGACGACCTGGGACCGCTGCAGGGGGGCATGTACATCGCGCACCCCGACGCGGAGGAGTATCCCGTCGTCAAGGGCGTGAAGCTGCGGTTCGGCGAGCTGCCCGAGCCCGAGTCGCACATTCACCCAGCCCCGGCGGGCGAGCCGCTCTGGTGGAACCTGCCGCGCCGGGCCACCTGGTTGTGGAACGGCCTGCGGGGCGGGCTGATCGTACCCGCCCGCGACATGGAGGCGCAGGGTCTGCAGGCCGAGGCGCTGCTGGCCACGTGGACAGCCCGCGGCGCGGACGCCGCTGCCATCCGCGCCGGCGACTACCACGCATACGAATTGGCCGGCCAATACGCATTCTCCGTCGGCGAAAGCGACGAAGTGCCCCGCGAATTGCGCCGTCGCGTGCAGTTCCTGGTGGACGACGCGCCCGCGCTGGCCGGCGCGATCAACCCGCACGCCGAGATCCTCCACCACGATCTTTCCGCGATGCTCGCCGCCGGCGACCAAGGCCAGGCCCGCACGCTCACCCCGCTGGTGAGGGCGGGAAAGGACCTCGTTCGAACTCCGGTGATCGAGATCGAATTCGCCCCGGGGCAAGGCCGACTGATCTGCTCGCAACTGCTCACCGCCGGGCGACTGGCGGAGGGGTTCGGCAGCGAAGGACCGTTCGGCCTGCGGACCGACCCAGGCGCGCAGCAGCTTACGCTGAACCTGCTGGCCCGCGCGCTGCAACGAAGCTGAGATGCGAGGATGCGACAAGAAAATGTTGGCTCTGAAAACTGGGTGGCGGTCTAATCAGGTGCATGTCGCGATGGCATATATCTCCGACAGGGAAAGGAATAGAGGATGACGGAAGTTCAGCAGGATCAAGGAAAACGCCGTGGCCCGGGATTTGTGTTGGCCGTGGTGGCACTGGTGCTTGGAGTAGTCGGCATGGCTGTCTCGGCCATGTCCTTCATCATGAGGGGCCCGGCGATAGTCGGCGGGCCGTTGGCGGTGATCTCCCTGATTGTCGCGATAGTGTCGTTGGTGATGGGCGCCAAGGGCAGGCGAGGTGCGGCGAGGATTGCCTTGGCTGTGTCGCTCCTGGCGATCTTTGTAAGCTTCTCGGCAGTGGTGGTCGAATGGCACCGCACAGCCAACGAGGCCGCCCAGCGGTGGCAGAAAGCCAAGGAGAGCGAAGGCGTCAGCCCTGACGACCTGTGACCTGGCCATGAAAAAGTCCACTGGCGGACGACACTTTTCTTCCGGTGATTGGCCGCTGAAAGCGTGGGTGATTCTGGTACGTTTTGCGTGTGTCGTTGGGGTTCTCACGCCTGTCCCGCTGGCGTCGAGACCTTGAGAAACCGGCAACCCATGGTATGGCTGGTGTTGTCGGTGCTTGCTGCCAGGGCCGACTGATCTGCTCGCAACTGCTCACCGCCGGGCGACTGGCGGAGGGGTTCGGCAGCGAAGGACCGTTCGGCCTGCGGACCGACCCAGGCGCGCAGCAGCTTACGCTGAACCTGCTGGCCCGCGCGCTGCAACGAAGCTGAGGACCCCCAACCCCCAACTGAGGATGACGATGAACCTGGACAACGGACATTTCTCCGCCGACGGCAGAGAGTACATCATCACCGACCCCCACACGCCCCGGCCGTGGCATAATTACCTGGTCAACCGCGTGTATCTCGCGAACATTACGCAGTACGGGAGCGGGGCGAGCTTCTATCAGCCCACCGGCGAGGGGCTCCGCGCGAACGTTACCGAAGACCCCGACGGCTCCGGCGGCCCGCGTGCGGTGTATCTGCGCGATAACGACACGGGCGAGTACTGGTCGCTGACCGGTTGGCCGGGTTGCGAACCAATGGAGCAATGGACCTGCCGCATCGGGTTGGGCTATCAGGTGAACACATCGAGGCGGTCGGGCATCGAGGCGTCGTGGCGGGTGTTCGTCCCGCAGACCGACGACCCGTGCGAGCTGTGGACGGTGATCGTGACCAATCGCTCGGATCGGGCGCGACGGATCAGCGCGATCCCCTACGTCGAGATGCACCTCACCGGCGGCAGCACGCTGATGGACTTCATCTCCGTGCTTGGAGGTCATTACGACCCGGAGCACCGGGCCGTGTTCGGGATCAACTCGTGCGTGAAGTTTCCGGACATGTTCAAAGCGGTCTTCGCCAGCGACTCGCCCGTCGCCGGCGCCACCGTCAGCCGAGATGAGTTCATGGGCCATTATCGCGACTGCCGAAACCCGCTGGCGGTGGAGCGTGGCGACGTGCACAACCCCCAGGCGGGAACCGAATGGCTGGGCGCGTCGCTGCGTCACGAACTGGAGCTCGCCCCGGGCGAGTCAGCCACCATTCACCTGGTCCTGGGCGTGGTCGACAGCGTCGAGTCGGGAAAGGCGATGGCGAGCAAATACCTCACCGACGGCGCCGTCGGCCGAGAGTACGACGCCTTGCGAGACCGGGCCGAGGGACTGGTCTCGCGCACGACCGTCGCCACCGGCGATGAGCAGTTCGACCGCTGGATGAACGTCTGGCTGAAACATCAGTTGGCGTTCGTCGCCCGATGGGGCCGGGTCATCGGCCGGGGGTTCCGCGACATTCTGCAGGACACGATGGCCCACCGCATCACCGAGCCCGACGTCGCGCGGGACTGCCTGCTGGAGGTGTTCTCCAAGCAGTTTCCCTCGGGCAAGTGCATCCGCGCATGGCGGCTGCCGACGGGCATCCTGGACCTGCAGGACTACGCCGACTCGCCCAGTTGGATGATCATGGCCCTGTCGATGTACCTCAAGGAGACCGGCGACTTCTCCGTGCTGGACGAGTCGGTCCCGTTCCTGAACCCGGACGACCCCTACGCCGAGTCGACCTCCGGCGCCAGCGTCTGGGAGCACGTGGTCCTCGCCCAACGATACCTGCTGGCCGAGCGGGGCGAGCACGGACTCAGCAAGATCTACTACGGCGACTGGTGCGACACGCTCAACGGCGTGGGTGTGCGGGGACGCGGCGAAAGCGTGATGCTCTCAATGCAGGTCAAGTGGGGATGCGACCAACTCTCGGAACTGGCCGATCGGCGCGGCGACGAGGCGCTCGCGCGCGAGATGGCCGACGCATCGGCACAGCTCGACGAAGCGATCAACACCCGCGCCTGGGACGGGGAGTGGTATCTCCGCGCGTTCGACGACGACGCCGTGCCCGTGGGTACGAGCAATCCGCCGGCCGAGGACGAGGGCGAGGGGACGATCTTCCTGAACCCGCAGAGCTGGGCGCTGATCGCCGGGGTCGCCGACGACGCCCGTGCCCACTCGGCCATCGCCGCTGTCCGCGAGCAACTGGACACCGGATACGGAAAGGTGCTCAACGCGCCGGCCTACACGCAGCTTCGCCCACGCATCGGGCAGATGTCGGCCATGACGCCGGGCTTCTACGAAAACGGAAGCGTGTACGTACACGGCAACTGCTTCTGGCTGTACGCGCTGGCCGTCGCGGGGCGGGGCGGCGAGGCGTGGGACGCCATCCGCGACATCCTGCCCGACACGCCCAATAAGCCCAATACCGACACCGAACCGTTCGTGATTCCCAACTACTACATCGGGCCCAACGTCGAACGGCGCAGACAGCGCAACCTCTACCTCTCCGGCTGGCGGACCGGGTCGGCCGCCTGGATCTACTTCACCTGCCTCGAAGAAATCCTCGGCCTGCGGGCGGAGTACGACGGGCTCGCGATCGATCCGCACCTGCCCGAGGGGTGGACGAATGTCTCGGCCACTCGGCCGTTCCGGGGCGATACCTATCGGATCACCCTCGAAAGCACCGGACAAACCGGGGCAGCCGTCCGGCGGATCACGATGAACGGCAAACCCGTCGACGGGACGGTCATTCCGCCCGTCGGTGATGGCGGCACGCACAAGGTGCACGTCACGCTGGGCTGATTACTACTTTTCGGATTCGGTGCGTTCCAGAACGACGCCGGCTGCGTACACGGTAAACCCATCCCACTGCGGTTTGTCGTCGCAGCGGAACTCGATCGCACCGGCTTCGCTCAGCGCGTCCAGCGGGATCTCCACCTCCTGCACGACGGCCTGCCCGTCGTTGGAGCTGGACCAGGGCAGGGGAATGGTCTCTTCGCCGATGACGACGACGCCTTCGCCCCGATGCACGCCGCGCGTCACCAGCCGAAGGAAGGCGGTCTCTGCCTGGTCGAGTCGGCTGCGATAGTGGATCTTGCCGGCGACGGCCTTGCCGGGCGTGACGCGACGGCAGGTGACGTCGGCGTAGTGCGTGGTCCGCGAGAGGGTGGCCGGTTTGGCGGTCTTTTTCTCGTCGTCCTTCTCGATGGGCTTGAGCGTGAAACGGAGTGTCTCCATGTGTCCCAGGCGTGGAGTGTTGTTGCTGTCCCTCGGCTCAAGCGAAGTCTTGTCGCCGTCCACGCGGAGGGCGAGCTGTTCGACGATGTCCCAGCCGGGCACGTTGAGGTTGAACGCCTGCTCCCGCCCGCTCTCGTTGTGGACCACCAGCACGATGTGCCCATCCTCGGTGCGGACGGCGACGGCCGACATGCCCACCGGCTGCGTGCAGGGCAGCATCCGTCCGCGCAGCGTGGAGAGCAGCCGATACGCGTGCTCCTCGCCGGTGTTCCGCAGGTAGCCTCCCCACAGGGCGTGGACGGCCCGGCCTTTGAGGATGTCCGGGCAGCGGCGGATCTCGTGGAGAATCTCGGAGACGTTGTAGAACGCCCGGCGGATATCGCTGTCGGAGAGGTCGTTGCATTCGGTGTTGTAAATCGGAAGTCGCCGCCCCAAGGCGGTGTCCATGTATGCGGTGGCGACGATGTAGCTGGCGGCGTAAGCGGCCGGGTTGCCGAAGTAGTGGTGTTCGGTGAGGAAGTCGGCCTTGTGGCCACAGCGATCCAGGAACGGGCGAACGTGCTTGGTGAACACCGAGTAGTCGTCCCCGTTCATCGACGGTGAGCAGGGCCCGCCCAGCAGGACGTGCTTGTTGGCCCGCTTCGCACCACGGTGGGCCGCCTCGAAGAGCGTGGCGTATTGGTCGGTGATGAGCTTGGCCGGCAGGTAGCCGTGCTGGGTGGGGTCGGTCCACGCCTTCTTCCCGGGCGGGTTTCGGAAGCCCATGTTCACGTGGCGGGCCCACATGAACGGTTCGTTCCACACTTCCAGCCGACGGAGCAGGTTGTTGCGGTCGCCCGGGCGCCAGGCGATTTTGCCCAACCCGTTGTAGAACTGTTCGACGTCGCGTGCGATCGCGTCGATGGGCGTGTCCATCCACACCGGGCGGGCCCAGAGATCCATGGTGTGGCAGTAGACGATGTTGTCGGTAGCGTTGGCGGCGACGGCCCGGCGGTAGAACGGCGTGCCGTCGGCGATGCTGCGGGCGGTCTTCTTCACCGCGCCGGATTGACTGGCTTCGGCGCCGCGCGCTCGACCCGAGAACCCCACGTGATCCAACGGCCGAAGGTATCCCGGATTGATCCGCCGCATGTATTCCGGCGGGGTGAGCTCCTGCCCCTTGGTTCGCGGCTGGGCGTGCCAGACATCGTGGAACCCGAACAACCCCTTGGGAACGTCGCGGGTTCCGTCGATGTTCAACTCGACGGCCGGGCTGACCGTGAGCGTCGGGGTCTGGGGATGCGTCACGCCTTGAGCGTTGCCGTGAAGCTCCACGCGTCTGACGGAGAACTCCACCGTACCGACGCCGTGGGGATTGTCCACGCCGATGAAGATGGCGGCGATTTTCTCTCGGTCGAAGTGGTAGTTGTCGCTGCCCCCGCGGAAGTCTTTCAGGGGGATCCGGAAGGTTCGCTCCCCGCCCGTCAGCCGAGCCGCCGAGGTGACCGAGTAGAATCCGCCGCCTTGTTCGGTGAACCCGACGGCGACAGCGGCGTCGCTGCGGGCCTTCCGGGAGGAAACGGTCAGCAGGATCGCGCTGTGGTCGCTGAGGTCGAGGGGTTCGGCGAATCGTTTCACCGCCCAGCCGCTGGAGGGCGGGGCGACGCGCGTGGGGCTGAGCTTGACGGCCAGGCGCATTCCGCCCCCGTCGGCCGGCGCGATCACCACGTTGCCGCGCGGGGCGAATTGCCCGACCGCCCTGGCTGGGCTGACGCCTCCCAGCAGATCGCCCCGGGTCTTGACCTTGCCCCGGACGGCGGTGTAGCTGCCCGTGACCAGCGTCCCGCCGTAGCGGGGGGTGTCCTTGCGGTAGGAGGGCAGGAAGGCTTCGACGTCGCGACGGAAGGGCACGGTCTGACCGTGCTGGATGGTCGCCGCGAACTCGATAAGGTACTCATCCGGCGGGTTGGGAAAGCCCTTCTCGCGGCGGGATCGCGGGTGGTCCCAGCCGATGGTGACCGCCAGACTGCCGGTGATGCGGTTGCCCTCCCAGGTGACATCCTTGAGGGTCACCTCGTTCTTGCCGGCCTGGTTGTAGTTGGCTGAGGCGGTGTGCCCGTCGCCGGCCCATCGGCCTTGCGTGCGCCGGAGCTGGACGGTCACGTTGCCGTCGCCGCCGCCGGGCATCGGGCGGATGTCCTCGAAGGTCAGGGCGACGATGGTATTCGCGTCGCCCGAGGGCAGGTCGGTCGAGAAATCGGTCAGCAGCACGCGGGGCCCTTCGATGCGGGGGTCGGTCGTCCGTTGACAGCCGACGGCCAGGGACAGGGCAGCGAGGGTTACGGTCAGCAGCGGCAGGTTGCGTCGGATCATGGGTGTCTCCAGATGGATGTGGGTGGCGCCAACACTATAGCCGCCCCGGCTGGGTTGCCACAAGAGCGGCGCATCGGCCACTGGCTGGACGGGGGGCGACCTGTTATGGTGTCAGGCGGGTTTCACTGGTGAACCCTCCCTCGTGAAAGGACACATCATGAGACGTTCCCTTCTCGTTACTGCCGGTGTAGCAGCATTCATCTCCGGCGTGGTTGTTATCGCGTGGGCGTCGAGCCCGGGCGAGAAGCTCCCGGCCCCGCCGTTCGAACGCTCGCCTGCGGGTGGCAGCAACTCGCCCGAGCCGTCCGATCCGCTGCCGTTCGTGCTGAAGCTCGCGGAGATCGGCGGGGAAGGTTTCCGCATCCGCGTTCCGACCGGCACGTACACCGCCCCCGAGGGCGGCGCGCCGGCGTATCGTGTGCCCGGACCCATCGCGTCCTTCAAAGGTCCGGACGGCCAATGGCGCGGCAGGGGATACCTCGAAACGTACCCGAGGCTGATGAAGTTCTCCGGCAAGAAGGTGGACGTTGCCGACGCTGCCGACGGAACCCGCAGCAGTGCGACGCTGAAGTACACCTTCGAGGGCGGGAAGACTTACGAGGTGAAGCTCGCCGTCAAGGCCGACCACGTGCTGCTGGAAGAGACCAGCGACCTGGGTCCGCGGAACATGTACGTGTTCGACGCTTTCCCGAACTGGCAGCCGACCAGCGGCTTTGCCGTCGGGCTGGCCGGTCAGACGCACGCGTTTCGCTATCTCCCATGCTTCTACGACAAGCCCGAGGCGACGGTCAATCCCACGGCTGAGCAGGCCCGGCGGGTTGGCACCGACGCCAAAGAGACCGACCCTGTCCCCGGCGGGGTGGCCGTCGTGTCGGCCGACGCGGAGAGCAAAGACGTCGCCGGTTTCTGGTGTCGAGACGTGGGCTCCTGGAGACAGGGCGAGGCGATGGGCTTCCAGCTCTGGCAGCGCCGCCAGCTGCCGGGCGAGCCGGCGAGCCGACACTTCCTCGGACCCGAGACCAAGAGCGACTCGACACCCAACCCCCGGACGGCCGGCATGCTCGGGAAAAGCCTCTACGAAGGACACGTGACCATCGAACTCAACCTCGGTGTCGGCAGCCGAAAGCTCGGCTTCACAGCCACACGCAAGGGCGAGGGCGACAAGCTGCCCGACCCGTTCAAGAAGCTCGTAGCCGCGACGTTGAAGGAGGGTGAATAATGACACTCGCCAAACGGATGATCCTGCTGTCGGCTGTCGTGATGCTGTCGGCTGTTCCGGCGGTGGCGAAGAACGTCAAGACGTTCGTGGTCAACGAGTATTTCGGCGTGCGATACCAGAACGAACCGGTCTCGTGCGACGTGACATTCGAGAAGCCCGTTCCGCTTTCGAGCATCGCCCTGTCTGAAGGCGAACAGCTCGACGACCGGCCCTTCCAGGTGGAGGTGCTCGAAGGCACGACGCAGGCCGTCAGAAAGGCCCGGGTCTGGACGCTGGTGAGCTTCCGCCCCAACAGTTGGTACCTGCAGGCCAAGGAGATTACGGACGTCGCCGCCTTGGTGAAGTCCATCAACGCCGACCTCGCTGCCGAAGGTCCGAGCCTCGGCAAGGAGGCGTGGGACACGATCCGCAAGGAGATGGATTGGCCTCGCGATCACAAGAAGCAGTTGCCCGCGAAGCTCACATCCGATCAGACCGACGCGCTGCGGCGCGGGATCAACCATTTCATCGGGCGGAACAAGCGATACGACAAGACGCTGGTCGAGAAGCTGGACTTGGCGAAGCGAGCGCCCGAGGCGCTCAAGGCACTGGGCGATAAGCGCCCCTCCAGTGCCGCGCTGCAGGAGGTCAACCGGGCCGCGGTCGATGCGGCGTGGAAGGGCATCGCCAAGCACAAGATCTATCCGCGGCAGAGGGTTTTCCACATCCACACCGGGGTTGAAACCCAACAGGGCCCAGCCGCGATCGAGACGCGAGACGGGGGGACCTCGGGCGGAGTGAAGCTCGTCGAGTTGGATTCAGGCGTCTTCCGTTGCCGAGTGGTGGACCGGAGCATGACGTTCAAGACGCCGGTTTCGGCGCTGAAGGTTCCCGGGCCGGTGGTAAGCGTCTCGCGCGACGGAAAACAGTGGATCGGCGACGGCTATCTCGACAGCATGCGGCGGGTGGAGAAGATCGAGGTCACTCGCGACGACGGGCCCGTCTACTCGCAGCGGCGGATCGTGTACCACTTCGAGGACGACCGATCGTACAAGGTGCGGGTGCGCGTCTACCCGGGCAAGCCGTACGCGCAGCTGGTGGAGGACTTCGACGTCGGCGGCGCCTCGAAGTACGTGTTCAATTATGGCGACTGGACCGTCGACGGGTTCTACGACATGGGCGACAGTCGACTGTATGGCTGGTCGCACGTGAAGGCGAGCAATCCCTGCGGCGACTTCGTGACCATCGAAGGCCAGAAGGCGCTGGCCCGGCTGGTGATCTGGACGCAGCACAACTACTTCGCCGGCAAGCAGGAAATCATCGGCCTCAAGCAGCCTGCCCCCGACGCCCTGAGATCGCACTACGCCGAACAGCGTGAGAAGTACGCCGCCGACCTCGCGAAGTACAAGCGGCGCGTTGCGGAGGGCTGGACCGACCGTCGCGGCCGGGGGCCCCGCAAGCCGGACAAGCCCGATCAACCCGCCTGGAGCGAGGATGTCTACACCCACGGCGGGGCGAGCATGGAAACGGGCAACGTGCTCACGCCGGCAGGCGACTCGCTCTGCGTGGGCGGGTTTTACATTCGCCCGGATCGCTGGACGCGGGCGAAGGTCAATCACGTGGACCTCTACCTCCGCCCCGAGGTCCCCGGCGATCGCATGACGCGCGGTGTGGTCGGCCTGAAGGGCGCCAAACTGCGCCCGGCGATGGAAGCGTGGCTGGTGGACGGACATCGCGAATGGGCCATCTTCGCCGTGCCGGCGGCCGACCGCGACTGGATGGCGAAGTCCCACGTGCGTGACGGCGTTTGGCCGTTGGATCGGTTGAACCGGCTGACGCTGGTGTGGAATTCGGACGGTTCGCCGGTGTCTCCCGCCAGCGCCAAACCGACGCTCGTCGACGCCGGCGGGGCCGCCTCTGCTGTGCTGAAGGGAACGCGCGGGCGGAGCGGGATGCAGTACTTCAACGGATCGAACGGCCACATTCGCGGCGGCTATCCACCCCGGGAGGGTTGGGACGGCAGCGTGACACCCACCCGCGCGAAGGACGCGGACATCAATCGGATGATCTCCCTGGCGATCACGGCCTACATGGCCGGCGACGACTCGGCCTATCCCAGCTTCCGGGCGATGCTTCCCTGGACGCATCCCGAGGCGATCAACCCGTTCTACCAGGGCATGGAGAACATGAACTTCAACGCCGACCTCTACCGGTACGTCTCGTCGCGGGCCTACCCGCTGGCGAAGATGGGTCACCCCGAGGCCGACCGCTTCCTGACGCATGCCGAGAAGAGTCTCGATATGGCGTTGAACCGTTACGTGTATCCCCAGAGTGGCTGCTGGGAGGAATCTCACGGCTACGCGGGGCACACGTTGAAGGTGGTCGGTCCGCTGGCGCAGGCGATGAAGAACACCAAAGGTCGACATGATTTCCTGAACGATCCGAGGCTGGCGCGGATGATGGAGTTTTTCCTGTACGTTCACACCCCGATCGACAGGGACTTCGGCAATCGCGTGGTGCCGGCCGTCGGCGACCACGGCCAGAGCAAGAAAGGTCCGGCCGACCGACTGGGACCGATGCTGGGACTCTTCGCGAATTCGACAGACCCCGAGGTCAAGCGGATCGCGGCGCAGGCGGCCTGGCTGATCCGCGAGGACAACGGCAACGTGCCCGACGGGATCACCCCCAGCAAGCCCGATATGCGAAGCCGCTGGCTGCAGGGCTACGGCAGCGTGCTGCGAGGCTTGGGCGAGAGCACGTCGGTCCTGGAGATCACGCTGGATCGTGGCGCGGTGCGGGCGGGCAAGAAACGCAAGAACAAGCCCCGCGAGATGACCCGCACGCCGATGATGCTGACGGTCCCGCTGGAGACGTCCGGCAAGCCGGTGACAATCCTTGGGGGCGGGGCGCCGCGACACAACCGAGGAACCATCTCGGGCACCGCGAAGCTCGCTCGGGAGGGTAAGGATCTCGTCATCGAGTTGGACCTGGAGCTCGGCTCGGACAAGTGGGTCAAGGGCGGGCAGGGCAAGTACACCGTCAGGCTGGCCGGCTCGGACAAGAAGGGGTACACAGGTTCGGCGGCAGGGACGTTCGGAGGCCATGCGACCACCGGCGACGCCTCGGCCCGGGTGACCGACCGCAGCGAGGAGAGCTTCCTCGTGCTGCGGGCCGGCCAGAGCTGGGGCCATCACCACATGGACAAGGGCTCGATGTGGTTCTGGGGGCGCGGGGTGCATTTCTTCGGCGATTGTTCGTGGGGCGCCCCGCCCGGTGGCACGTACGGCAACCCGTTCAAGCAGGGCCCGGCCAGTGGCACGCAGATCGAGATGAAGGGTATTACCAACTGGACGCTGCCGTGCAAGTACGCCGCGCCGTACATTGCCGATGAGACGTACGCCGACGGGTACGATTACGCTCTGGCCCGCTGCCAGTTCCCGTTCAACCCGAAGCTGGAACTCGCGAAGGACGCGCCCTCGGCGCTGTGGAACGGCTACGACCGGCAGGTGCTGTTCGTGCATCCGGACGTGCTGATCGTGCGCGACAACGTCCAGGCGGTCTGTGAGACGGTGTGGCGGCTGCACAGCTTCCAGAAGGACAGCACGCGAGTGAAGGGCAACACCGCCACGCTGAAGAGTTCTCACGGTGTGACCGGCGAGTTGGCGATTGTTTACCCCCGGGGCGTGAAGCTCGATACGCTGGGCGAGTTCCCCAAGGTGAGCCCGTGGGGCGGTCAGCCTCACAAGGACAGCGGCAAACCGTTCTCCACGCTGATGCTCGAGTGGGAGATGCCCACGAATACCTCGGCGACCTGGGCGTTCGCGGTGCATGGCAAGGGGGAGAAGGCCCCGAAGACCGAGAAGCTCGACGAGAACGGCTACGTCACGAAGGTCACGCTGCATGACGGTTCGAGCATCGTGGCGCTGTTGAAC
Organism: Phycisphaerae bacterium; assembly: GCA_046541875.1. GTDB lineage: Bacteria > Planctomycetota > Phycisphaerae > SM23-33 > SM23-33 > CAZFPT01. Next base: position 34,956 of record JBKHCL010000003.1, read on the forward strand.
ATCGACCCGTTCGAGTACACCGTCGCCGGGCGGACGTTCAAAGGCACAGCCGGCCTGGTGCGGACCGACGCAAAGGGCCGGACGACGTTTACCGCGATTCGCGGGACGTTCACCAAGGGCGATTGACGCGGAAGGAGCAGACGATGGATCGGCGCGAGTTCATGAAGCTGGCGGGCGTCGCCGGGGCGGCCGGCGCGCTGGCGACGGCGGGTCGTACACTGGCCCAGAGTGGCCAAAAACCCGAGCCCGCCCGCGAGGGCGAGGTGCGCATCAAGGACGTGGAGTGCTTCCCTGCCGGTCGGCTGTATGTGCGGATCACCACCGACGCCGGCGTCGAGGGCTGGGGCGAGGTCAACACCTTCTCGTCGAGCATCTCCCAGGCCATCGTCAAGACCTACCGCCCATTGCTGGTGGGGGTGAACCCCACGCGGATCGAGCATATCTGGCAGATGCTGTTCCGGGCCCATCGCAACATGCGTGGCGGGTTGGCGTTTGCGGCCGCGATCGCCGGGATCGACATCGCCCTGTGGGACCTGCTGGGTAAGCTTCTCAAGCAGCCGGTCTCCACGCTGCTGGGCGGGCCCTGTCGGCGGACGCTGCGGAGTTACCCGTCGCCCAACGCCCACAAGGTGACCTCGCACACGCTGCACGAGATGGTCGAGACGCCCAGCGACATCGATCGCATCGCCGACGACGTGCACAAGACGCGCAGGAAGCTCGGCAAGGGCGGGCTGGTGATGGTGGACGGCCATGGGAAGTTCACCGCGCAGGTGGCGATCCAACTGGCGAAGAAAATCGAGGACGCCGGGGTGTTGTTCTTCGAGGAAGTCGTCCCGCCGGAGAACAACGACGACCTGGTCCGCGTGAAGAAGGCGACGACGGTTCCGCTGGCGGCCGGTGAGCGGATGGCGACGATCTGGCCGTTCCGCGAGATTCTCGAAGCCCGCGCCGTCGACGTGCTCAACGCGGACATCGTGGAGGTCGGCGGGATCAGCCAGATGAAGAAGCTCGCGGGAATCGCCGAGTTGTACGACGTGCCGCTGGCGCCGCACAGCACGCACTCGGCGATCGGGCTGGCGGCCAGTCTGCACGTGGCTGCTTCGGTGAACAATTTCCTCGTGCACGAGGCGTACTCGCACATCGCCAACGGCCCGTCGTTTGTCGGCGAGCTGGAATGGACGAAGAACAAGACCGCCGTCAAGCTGCCCGACGGGCCCGGACTCGGGGTGGCGGTGAACCTCGACGGACTCAAGTCGGCCGTCGCGAAACGCGCCGAGAAACCCACCGGCCTCAAGAAGGCCTACTTCCTCAAGGACGGTTCCGTCGCCGATCGGTAGGACATCGCACCGAGAACCTGCTACTCCCTCAGCCGGCGGGCCGTCTCGCTGAAGTCCCACGGGTCGGCGTCGGCCGGCAGAGCGGCGATCGTGAACCCGAACGTCCAGGTGCCCGGTTTTACCTGGTATTGTTCCAGCGTATCGGGCCCGCAGCTTCGTCCGCCCATGCCGCGCTGGCGGGCGTCCAGGGTGAGGAATGTTTCGTCGCGGTGGGCCACTTCATTGGTGTGGAAGGCGGCGTGGAGGTCCTCCTGCGAGGTGTGCAGCGCGGAGAACTCCAGCACGTCGTCGGCAGCAATCAGCAGGTGCGACCTTTCGCCATACAGGACGATCCATCGCACGTCCGTTCGGTTGCCGCACTCCTGGGGCAGGATGTAAGGGACGTACATCTCGCGGACCGTCGTAGCGTGTCGGCCGACGAAGGCGCCGCTGTTGCGGTCGATGTAGTTCTCCCAGGGCCCGCGGCCGAGGTACTCGACCTGCTCGAAGCCCGCCGGAAGCGCCAGCCTCACGCCCACGCGAGGCAGGTCCGGGAGGGACTTGTCGACCTTCACCGTATGTTCGGCGTGGAGACTCCCGTCCGGACGGAGCGTCCATGTCTGGCGGTGGCGGATTGCCCTGGTCTTGCCACCGGCAGCGACGGAATGCTCGGCCCGCACGACCACGCAGGCGTCTTCGCGGCGGGCGGTGGCTTTGAGGAGCTTCGGTGAAATCTCGTCCAGCCCGGCGTCCAGCCAGCGTCCCAGGGGTTTGTCCTGCTGGCCGGTCCAGCCCTTTATGCCGTCGTTGTCCGTCGGCGCCCGCCAGAGGTTCAGTTCACACGAAGCTGCCAGCAGCGGCTGACCATTCCGCTCAATCTCGATCAGCTTTCCGACGCCCAGATCGAATGTGGCCGTCACGTCGGCTGACGAGGCGCGGACGATGTTGTCTTCCCGGTCCAGCTCGACCGGCTGGGCTGTTGTGGCCTTCTTCGGCTTGCGGGCGCGCGCCTTGAACGGCAGGGCGAACTGCTCGGCTGCCACCACGTGACCGGCCGACGCCCACGGCGTGTCGCGCCGCTGGGTGAACTCGACCGTCAGAAAGCACTCCTGCCCGGGCTGGAGGTCCGGCTGTTCCAGCGGAATCTCAATGCGTTCGGACTGCTGCGGGCCGGTCTTGAGCTTGGGCAGCTTGCCTTCCTGCACCAGGCGGTCGTCGACGGTGAGCGCCCACGTGCCCGCGAGGTCCGAAAGGTCCGTGAAGAACCGCTTGTTGATGACGTCGATGGTTCCCTTCTTGAGGTTCACCGCCCGGAGGCCGACCGGTTGCAGGACCTTCTTGAGTTCGTGCATCGCCGGGTGTGGTGTGCGGTCCGGCCAGATGAGGCCGTTGATGTTGAAGTTCCGGTCGTTTGGCTCGTCGCCGAAGTCCCCGCCATACGCCCAGAACTGTCGGCCTTGCTCGTCGGTCTTGCACAGGCCCTGGTCGATCCAGTCCCACACGAACGCGCCCTGCAGGTTCGGGTATTTCTCGATGACGTCCCAGTATTCCTTGAGATTGCCCGAGGAGTTGCCCATCGCGTGGGCGTACTCGCAGGGAATCAACGGGCGGGGGTCCTTGGTCTTGCGGGCCCACTCTTCCATGGCTGAGACCTGCGGATACATCGGACAGACAACGTCGGTCGCCAGCGCGCCGCGCACCTCGCCGGGGTCACCGTTGTATCGCCAGCCTCGCCCGTGCCAGCGAATCGCCCCTTCGTAGTGCAGCAGGCGCGTCGGGTCGTAGCCACGAATCCAACCGGCGATGGCATCGTGATTGGGGCCGTATCCGCTCTCGTTGCCCAGCGACCACATGAGAATGCAGGGATGGTTCTTGTCCCGCAGGACCATCCGCTTGCCGCGGTCGAGGAAGGTCGGCGTCCAGCTCGTTTCCCGGCAGAGCCGATTATAGTGATGGTGACATTCGATGTTCGCCTCGTCGATCACGTACAGCCCGAGCTCGTCGCAGAGGTCGTAGACCATCTCGGGGTTGGGGTAGTGGCTGGTGCGAACGGCGTTGATGTTGAACCGCTTCATGAGCGTCAGGTCGGCCAGGATGTCCTCGCGCGCGAGCACTTTTCCGGTGGTCTGGTGGTGGTCGTGACGGTTGACGCCTTTGAGGAGGATCGGTTGGCCGTTGAGAAGCATCTGCCGGTTGTGGACCTCGATGCGGCGGAAGCCCACACGCGTCGAGGTGCATTCGATGAGCTCACCGGCCGCATCCTGCAGAGACACGACCAATGTGTAGAGGTTCGGCGTCTCGGCGGTCCAGGGGCGAACCCGGCCGACGGGTGTTTCCAACGTGACCACCGGGCCCTGTCGGAGACGCTCTGCCGTGTTGAACTCCTCGGTGAGGTCCTTGCGCAGTGCACTCTTGCCGGTCGGCGAGAGCAGTTCGACGCGGACCGATCCGGTTTCGCCGAAGGCTTCCAACCCGCCGAGGGTGACGTCGACAGCCAGGTCGCCGTGGGTATTGTTCCCGCGTAGCGTCGGGCGGGCGAAGACGTCGTCAATCCAGGTCGACCCGGTCGCGTAGAGGAAAATGTCGCGATGAAACCCCGCGTGCCACCAGTGGTCCTGGTCCTCCACGTACGACCCGTCGGACCAGCGAATGACCATCGCCGCCAGGGTATTCGTCCCGGGTGTGAGGGCGTCGGTGATGTCGAACTCCGCCGGCAGACGGGACCCTTTCGCAAAGCCGATCTCCGTTCCGTTGACCCAGACCTTCAGGCAGCTCTCAAAGCCCCCGAAATGCAGCACGACGCGTCGCCCCGCCCAGTCGGCGGGAAGGGTGAACGTCCGCCGGTAGAGCCCGGTGGGGTTCTCCTCGGGCACGGCCGGCGGGTCGGTGGCGATGGGCATGGTGATGTTGGTGTAGATCGGTATATCGTAGCCCTGCATGGTGAACAGGGCGGGCATCTCGACGGTGTCCCAGTCGTCGTCCTGAAATCCCGGCGCGGCGAAGTCGGCTGGGGCGTTCCGGGGGTTATCGGCAAGAGTGAACCGCCAGGGCCCGTTGAGCGACCGGACCCAGGGCGACTCGTCGGAGACGTTGGCGAGGGCCTGGTCGCGGCTGGGATAGGGCGTGAGCGTCGCCCGGCCCGGATGACGCCCGACGGCGGGTGTGGATGGGTCGGTCCAGAAACGTTTCGGGTACTGCATGGGCTCGCCTTTCATTGGGGTCCGGATGGGCGGACATGATAGCAGAATCCGCTTGGCCCTCACGCGAAATGATGTGGGCGGCGGAAAAAGATGATCTTAAAGGAGTAAAACCCGCTACGTACCCCGTTGCCCTTTCCGCTGCAGGTGGCGGGGACAGGTTCAAATGCAGTGTTCACTGGACATTACTCTTGGTGCATAGCCTGTCGTATTCCGAGCAAAACACGGACCTGTCGGGCAACAGGATGTTTTCGTCCCATCTCTGTCCGCCTCCTCAGAAATGTTCAGCGATAGTCACTCAGGCGGATCGTCTCACCCGGGCGGGTGAGGGCGTCTTCTGCCGCAAATGCCAGCCGCATGGTTTCCAGGGCGCCGCTCGATGCGTCGACGGCCTCCCCGCCGGCGGAGACCTGTCGGATGAATCGCAGAAGCAGCCCGAGCATGTCGTGGTGGGACTTGTCGGGCACGTTGGGGCTGAAGGTTTCGGTCCGCTCGAAGACGGTGTCCTTGTTCTCGATGTCGAAACGGAACAGGTGCAGGTCCTCCCCGTAGATTTCCATCTTACAGCTGGCCGCGTCGCCGACGAGCGAGACGTTGAACTCGTGGCCGGGCACGGTGCGCCAGTCCGGATGGAACGGGACGGCCTCGCGGTAGTAGGTCGGCGCGCGGTCGTGGAACACCTGGAAGTTCGCCACGGCCCCGTTGGCGGCGGTGAGCATGAGCGTCACGTTGGCGGGGACGTCGTCGGGGTAGAACGGCAGGGGGTTTTTCGGCGGGACAAACGCGGTGACTTTTTCGATGGGGCCGAGATAGCTGCGGATCATATCCAACTGGTGGATGCCGCAATGGAAAATGATTCCCCCGCCGCGGCTGCGATCGAGCTTCCAGATCTCGTCGCGCGAGGCGTGTGGGTCGATCGACCACCAGTGGCCGCGGGAGTCCAGCACGCTGGCCCACTGCAGGTTGCCGAAGTAGCCCTCGTCCACGAGCTGCTTGAGTCGCGACGTCATCGTTCCGTGCATGTACTCGAAGCCCACCTGGATGTGTCCGGGCGAGTTCTTCTCGGCTTCGACCATGGCGACGCAGTCTTCCAGCGTGGCGGCCATCGGTTTTTCGAGATACACGTGGCAGCCGGCCTGGAGGGCCTTGATCGTCGGGTCGCGGTGATGCTCGTTGGCGTTGACCACGCAGACGACGGCCGGCTTGTCATCGGCGTCGAGCAGTTCCTCGATGGTGCTCACGCCCGGGACGCCGTACTTCCGGTGGAGTTCTTCCTGGCGGGCAGGGGTCCGGGTGACAATGCCCGTGACGTACATGTCCGGCTGTCGCTGAAGCGACCGGATGAAGCCCTCGCCCACACGGCCGCCGCCTACGATTCCAACGGGTATCTGATTGTCCGGCATGGATGGTGTCCTCTCGATGATCGGTTCGATGGAGCCCCATGCTAGATGCCTGCCTTGTGACGGTCAAGCAGGCGTCGGGAGATGCACGGTCGAACGGGCCGGTCCCGGGCGAAATCTGCGTGAAAACCATCCCCGCAATTTGCCTCCTGCCCAAGCGTATTCTACGTTTTCTTCGTGCCCCGGCTGCCCTCGGCGATGCTCGCCGGCCGGGGTGGTTCGCTCGCTCGCGAACCCCGAAGGATGTTGCCTGGCGGCAGGTCCGCGCGCCGGTGTCTGCACCGGCCCTGCGCGCTTCCCGCCGGAGAGATGCAACAAGCTCTTTGCTGCACTGTGTGTTCTGTGTGACGTTGCCACGTGGCCATGCCGGCTTTGGACGTCGGATCCGTGGGGTTCGGCGTCCGGGCCGGTTGGTCGACACGATCACCGTCCGCGCGTGGGCGCGGGCACACACGCTCGAAAGGAAGGGAAGCAAATGTCGATGTCCGTTCAATCCGTTGGTGCGACGATGGGACAGATGACCCTGAAGAACCCCGTTGGAAGTCTCGGCCATGCCGCATCGGCCATGAAGGACTGGAACAAAAAGGAAGCCGCCCAGGTGCATTCGCCGGTGGTGTTGGCCGAGCATATCGCCAACGCCGGTGTCATGAACGGCGTGGGCCAAGGCGTGAACTGCCTGGCCTGATCGGGGGATTGCAGCAGACCGATCATCCCCGGTTGCGGGGGTGCGATGATTGACTCGGGGGGACGGCGGCGGGTCCGGTAAACGGGCCCGTCGCTTCCTCTTTTTCGGGGCGAATGTACGCCAAATGCACCAGCGGGCATTGCAATCTCCCGGCAGTGAGGTAGGATCCAAACCCATCGACGTTGTTTTTCCCCTCGACCGCTGGAGGTCCCGTGAAGCTGGCGAAGCAGGCCGATATCCTTTCTCATCGGTACGACCGGGAGCGCCCGGTCCGTTCGCTGTGGTTCCTCTACGCCGAGGAGCGGGGACGGATCGGTCTGTCGCTGGTGTTCTATGTCCTCAAGCATTCCCCGGTCTGGCTTTGGCCGGTAGGGATGGAATGGATCACCTCGGCGGTTCTGCTGGGTTGGCCGGAGGGGCTTTGGCCGATGCTGTACAGCGGGGCGTTGGTGGCGTTGATCTTCGCTCAGAACATCCCGTCGCACATGGCGTTCATGAAGCTCTTCTCCCGGGCGAAGCGGAATATGGAAGCCCGTCTGCGCGGGGCGATCATCCGTCGCCTTCAGGAACTGTCCATCGCCTACCACGATCGCACGCGCTCGGGGAAGCTGCAGGCGAAAGTCCTGCGCGACGTCGAAGCGGTCGAACGACTCTCCCACATGCTGATCAACAGCATGCTCCCGGGCATCCTGGGCATGCTGGTCGCCATCATCTACACCGTGCTTCGCGAACCGGCGGTGGCGGGTTTCTACGCGGTGGCCATTCCCGTGGGGCTCGTCATCCGCGGCGTGTTCCGAAGCCGAATCCGCAAACGCAACCGCGAATTTCGTGGTCGAGTGGAAGAAATGTCAGGCCGGGTGAGCGAGATGATCGAGATGATCCCCATCGCCCGGGCCCACGCGGTGGAGGATGAAGAGATCCGCCGCGTCGACGCCGAACTGGATCACGTTCGCGAGCGGGGATACCGCCTGGACCTGATCAACGCGCTGTTCGCCTGCGCCAACTGGGTGACGTTCAACGTGATCCGCCTGTCCTGCCTGATGGTCACAAGCTACCTGGCGATGCGATATCCCCAGCGGCTGGGCCTGCCGCAGGTGGTGTTGTACCAGGGGTTCTTCGAGGTGATTCTCCGGTCGGTCATGCAGGTGCTCAACGCCTACCCGATGATCGCCCGCGGGTTCGAGTCGATCTACTCGATCGGCGACGTGCTCCAGTGTCCGGACATCGAGAACAATGAGGGAAAGCGTCGGCTGGACGAGGTCGATGGGGAGTTCACCTTCGAGAACGTCACGCTGGTGTACCCGGAAACCCAAACCCCGGCGGTGAAAGATTTCAATCTGCACGTCGAGCAGGGCGAGTCGGTGGCGTTCGTGGGCGAGAGCGGGGCGGGCAAGACCTCCGTGATGAGCCTGTTGATCGGGTTCCATCGCCCCACCAAGGGACGTATTCTGCTGGACGGCAACGACATGGCCGAGCTGGATCTGCGAACCTATCGCAACCACCTTGCCGTCGTACCGCAGACGCCGCTGCTGTTCTCCGGATCGCTGCGGGACAACATCGCCTACGGGCTGGGCGAGGTGGAAGAGGATCGCGTCTGGAACGCCCTGCGCGACGCCAATGCCCTGGAGTTCGTCGAAAAGATGCCCGACGGGCTGGACACCACCGTCGGCGAACGCGGCTCGACACTCTCGGGAGGCCAGCGCCAGCGAATCGCCATCGCCCGGGCCATCATTCGCGATCCGCGGGTGATTATCCTGGACGAGGCGACCTCCGCTTTGGACCTGCGCAGCGAGGCCCTGGTGCAGGAGGCGATCGAGCAGCTCATCTCGGGACGGACGACGTTCGTGGTGGCGCATCGGCTTTCGACGATCCGCCATTGCGGCCGGATCGTGGTGATGCGCGACGGCCGGGCCGTCGAAATCGGCACCCACGAGGACCTCCTCGCCCAGGGAGGGGAGTATGCCCGCTTCCGGGCGCTGCAGACGTGAGTCACAAGGAACCGTCAACGGGCAAGCGGTTGCCGGCGCTTCGGACAATGCCCTACTGTAGTTCGATGGTTCTTCCGTCGAGGACGGACTGGATTTCCGCCCTCGCCACGCGCAGGGCGTCGAGAGCCTCCTCGCCGGTTGCGCAGCTGGGCGATTGACCGTTCCGCACGCACTCCAGGAAGTGACTCAGCGCTTCGCGGTATCGACAGCGTACCGGCAGGTGAGGCCGTTCGACTCGGCCGTCATCGTGGCGAATGGTCAGCGGGGCCGGTTCGGTAGAGTGGTACTCCGCCGTGGCGCGGCCGAACTCCAGGACCGCACCCACGTGCAGCGGGTCGGCGTCGTGTACCCAGCCGCCCTCGGCGGTCACCTCCGGGCCCTGCGGGCCGAAATCGTACCGCGTCTGGATGTAGCTCACGCCGCCATCATCCTCTCGCACGCCCGAGGAAGTGACGGCCCGGGGTATGCCCAGCCACCAGAGCACCACGTCGACGTCGTGAATGTGCAGGTCCAGCGCCGCCAGCCCGCTGCGGTCGCACCGCGAAACCCAGTCGCCCGCGGAGTCCGTCGGCCAAACCGCCAATCGCTGCAGCGAGAGGTACTTCAGCGGACCGAGAGTCTGATTCCGCACGAGGTTGCCCAGCAGTTGATACTCCGGGCGGAATCGCAGGAAATGCCCGACCATCAGCACCCGGCCGGTTCGTTGGGAGGTCTCGATCATCGCCTCGGCGTCGGCGGGGTCCACGGCCAGGGGCTTCTCGCAGAAGACGTGCGCCCCGGCCTCCATGGCGGCGACGGCCGAGGTGCGGTGCAGGTCGGTCGGCAGGCAGATGTCCACGATGTCGGGTCGATGTGCGAACAGGTCCTCCGGTCTCGCGCAACCCTTCACCTCGGCGGGGAGGTTGGTCAGTCGTTGCGGGATGCAATCGCAGACGGCCACGACGCGCGCAGCGTCCAGCGACTGCCAGGCCGACAGGTGAGCCCTGCCGACCGCTCCGTTCCCCGCGATGCCCACCGTGTATGTCACCCGCGTCCTCCGTTGCTGAGGTCAGGTCTTTATCACCCGGCCATGCACGTCCATGTGGCGGTCCGTAACGAGTTCCACGATCAGTCCTTCCAGCCCTGCGCCCGATAGCTGCGATCGGACCTCATCGGGAGTATAGGCGCTCAAAAGCGAGCGGTGGAATTCTTCCCGCAACAAGGCCGACTCGCCGCCGGCATGCTCGGCCACCAGGTCGGCGGCCTTGGTCGACGTCGCGGGTCTGGCCAGGTCCCGCAGGAACACCAGAGCACCCTCGGCGGCGACGCGTTTCAACTCGCCCCAGAATGCTCCGGTCTCGGTGATGTGGTGCAGGATGCTGTTGGAGAAGATCACGTTGAAGGACCCGTTCGGAAAGGGCAGGTCTTTCGCGTCGGCCCGGACAAATCGCACCGCGGCTGCGGGGGCTCGCCGGGCCAGGTCGGCCTGGGCGATCGCCAGCATCGCCGGTGCGGCGTCCACCGCGGTAACCACCCAGCCGTTGGTTCTGAGGGAGAGTCGGATGGGAATGTCCCCCGGGCCGGTGCCCAGATCCAGCGCCCGCAGTGGCGGGCGGCTGTCCTCGGCGAGCTTGATCAGCCGATCGACGAAGGCTTCGTTGACCTCGGCGAAATCCGCCTCGGCGTAGGCGGCTGCCTCGGCGTCGTCGTCCATCAACTCGGGCTCGGGTTGTCGGCGCTGCAGGTCCACGACGGTCTCCGGGGAGGGGCTATTTCGCGGCGAACCGCACGGTGGCGGTGCGGTGCTTGGGCCCGAGGCGGACCGTCGCAGCCAGTCGCGTGCCATCGGCAGCGGTGGTGGTCAGCTTGTAGGTCCCATGAAAGCCGCGGAATTCAACGTCGCCTTTCTCGCCGCTCTTTCGGCCGGCGTTGGTGCGCCATTCCTTCAGCAGCAGGTTGCTGATTCGCTTACCGGCCGGCAGGAGGGTCCAGTCTTTGTCCACCAAGGCGGCGTCGGCACCCAGCCAGTGGCGCTTCGCCCAGAATCCCCACAGCAGGATCGCCTCGACGTCCTTGTGGGCGTATCCCACGCGGAACAGCGCTTCCAGGGTGTCGGCCCGGCGCTGGGGGTCTTTCGTGCGCGAAGAGATTTCCGTCAGATGGATTGGCAGGCCCAGTTTGCCGAACTTGTCCAGCCGACGCCAGACCTCCGAGGGAATCAGCGCCCCGCTGCCTTTACGCTCGGGTCGGTCGTCCTGGTCGGTCTCGGTGCTGGTTACGAACCGCTCGCTGGCGTGCTCCTGAATGCCGATCCCCGTGACCGGCACGCCCCCTCGTTGCAGCCGACGCACGAGTTGAATGTAGCGGTTCATCTTCTTGTCGTTGCACAGCACGCCGTACTCGTTGGTGTACAGCCCGGCGTTGGGGTCCAGCTTGTGGGCGATCTTGAACATGTCCTCGCGGATGGATGCCCCGAGGCGGTCCTTGTAGAACGATCCGTCGAGCATTTCGTTGTTCACGTCCCAGCAGACCACCTTGCCGCGGTACTTCGGCACGATGGTGTGGAGACGTTCGATGACCTCCTCGCGCAGCTCGTCCTTGGGGAGCTTCTGCACCCAGTCCTGCACGAACTTCCGCTTCGACCAGAACAGGCAATGCCCGCGGATCTTCATCTCGTTGGCCAGGGCCCAGTTGGTCAGTGCGTCGGCCCGCTCGTAGGTGAGTTGGTCGCGTTTCTTCTCGGTGGCGTACCACTTCATGTGGTTCTCCAGCACGACCGAGTTGAAGTGCTTGCGGATGAACGAGAAATACTTCTTCTCGTTCGGCTCGTTGGAGTCCGGATCGCCCGTGATGCACATGCCGAACAGAAAGCGGCTGGCGGTCTGGCGGATGCGGATGGTGTGCCCGGAGAGGGGTTTGCCGTCGGGCCCCACGCATCTCAGCGTGAAATCGCCCTTACGCACTTTCTCGATTCGTCGATTCGCTTCGGTTTTCCAGTCTTCGGCGGTTGCCATCGAGGCGCCTCCCAGAACAGACAGCACGAGTATCGCAGGCACGATGTTCGATTTCATAAGGATCATGGTGAGGGGTTCTCCGGAATGTCGAGAATGAGCACGTAGCCGTCCGATTGCCCGGCGTGCGGGCGGAACGGCTTGTCTGTTCGAGGTGGCTTGGCCGACAGTGCCCGCCCGACGATGACCGCCCGTCGGCCTTGGGTGGCGATCGTTCGCGGAAGCAGGTCGGGCAGGCCGGCACTGAAGCGCGTTTTCATCGTCGGTCCGAGCACACGGATCCACGCGTTGTTCACCGGCGTCGAGCGGCGGTTGGTCGCCAGGCGGTCGGTGGCCGGGGCGGCTGCGCCCGCCCAGGTCTTCTGCGTCACGCCGAAGCCCACGCTGTAGCGTCCCGCAGCGATACTGCTTCCTCCGGGCAGGGGGGCGATGTCCACCGCCCAGGCGGGGGTCACGCGCTGCTTGCCCCGTCCGTGAATCGCCTGCCCGCCAAGAGGTTTGAGCGTCTTGCCGTCGATGCGGACGATCGGCCCCCAGAACAACGTCCGCCCGCTGAAGCCCCCCACGCCGAGGTCGATCTTCCGGCCGTCGGGGGTGATCGGCCACTTGGTGTAGTCGGTGGGCGATTTCCGAAGGACACTGTTGCCGCCGTCGGAGATGGTGGCCGCCAGGATATTCCCGTTGGCGTCCACGTTCACGCTTCGCACGCACGAGTCGGCTACGTCGCCGTGCAGCCGGCCGTTCTTGCCGCTCATCGGGTCGGTGGTATAAACCGCCCCGGTCCGCTTGCCGTCACCATCGAAGCGGATCAGGAACGGCGTCCACCACGGCTCGCCGCTGGTTCGGCTGGGCGAGTAGCCCGCGATGTAGATGTTGTCCTTCCTGTCGGTTCGCAGGCGGAGGATGCGTGTCTGACCGGCGGTGGGATGGGACCAGTCTTTCGGCGCCGGCTGAAGCCAGCGTCGTCGCCCGAAGAGGTGCTCGCGAAGGTTCTCGGGGGCGATGTTCGGCAGGTAGAGGTCTTTCTTCCAGCGCCGCTTGGTGAGGTCGCCGCTGAGGCGGGAAAGTCCGTCGGCGAGGGAGTAGAACTGCTCGAAGCGCCCGCTGACGTCGAAGCGGTTGAATCCGTAATCGTGGGAGACCACCACGTCTCCGCTGCTCAACACCGCCAGTCCGACCGGCTGATGCCAGTCCTCCCCCAGGGGGCGCGGGACATGCCACACGCTCTGCCAACCCTCCAGCAGCGTTCCGCCCGTGACGGCAGAGAGGTCGCCGGTCAATCGCAGCACGAACGGCAGGCCTCGCTGATCGTTGGATTTGGAGAAATCCGGGTCCGAGTGGTGTTCCATCGGGTAGGCCACCTTCTTGCCCCGATGGCCCAGCCGACCGTCGAATGAGGTCATCACTCCGCCGCTGTCCTGGAGGACCTTGGCGAGTCCCTCTCCGCCGTAACCCGCAATGTATACGCTGCCGTCGCCGACGGCCACGGTGGTCAGCTTGGCTGCGCCTTTGGAGAATGGGCGGATCGCCAGAATCTTTCGTCCGTCGGCGGAGATCTTCGCCACGAAACCATGGGAATAGCCCCAGTCTTCCTCGACGGTGCCCAGGGCGTCATGGAACTCGGTGAGGACGTGTTTCTTCGTGAGTTGGGCGGCGGTGTTCCCGACGACGTAGATCGTTCCGTCGGAGGCGATCGTCACGCCCTCGATCACGTCATCGCCGGTCGACCCCAGGAAACCGGCCGCCACCACGTTCGGTTCGTGCGCCGACGCGAAGGCGACAGGCAGGGACAGGACCGCGACACAAAGCAGAAGACGTTGGCTCATGGCAACCTCCGGACAGGATACCCGCTTTATACCACAAGCAGCCTTCCTTGAACACCCCGCCGACCGACGGGTGGCGGGTGGTCCGGGCGAAGCGCATAGAGAAGGCGAGACGCGCGGGCAAGCGCGACTCGCCTGTGGGCGCTGCCACGCACCAGCGTGGGTGCGGGCGCGCCCCCAAACTCGGGTCCGGCGGGATCGAAGTCGGTCCCGGGATCGACCGATCCGTTCGGACCCGGCCAGATCGGCATCTCAGCCGACACTGGAATGGGTTGGTATTGTACCGTTCTCAGCCGGCCCGACAGATGGACCGCATCACCTCGCCGGTAAGTTCTTCGTCGCCGGCGTTGGCGGCGATATCACCGACGGAAATCAGTCCGATGGGCAGATTGTTGCTGTCCTTGACGATCAATCGCCGGACCTTCTTGCTTTCCATCGTTTTGGCGGCCTCTTCCAGGTCGCTGTCGAAGCGGCAGGTGATGGGCTCTTCGCTCATCACGTGTTCGACCTTCATCTCCGCCGGGTTTGCGCCGCTGGCGACACCGCGTATGACGATGTCACGGTCGGTCACTACGCCGATGATCTCGCCATCGCGGACAACCGCCAAGGCGCCGTCATCGTTCTTGTCCATGGCCATCCCGGCCTCTTTCAGCGTCGCGCCGGCGTCGATACGATCAAGACTTCGTGTCATTGCTTCATTCACAAGCATGGTGGTCCTCCTGGAACCGTTGTGTTGTTCAAAACTCATTGCATCCCAAAGGCCGGGCCGGCGGCGATACCCTCGGGTGCCCGCCGACCTGGCATGCCCGGCTGGGATCGATCCGGATTCTGAATGATCCCTTTCGAGCCATCAGTACACTATCGCTCCGGCAGGGAGTTCCCAATGGGAGCGAGGTGTATTCTGTTGTGCGACCTGCTCCCCCGGCCCATGGGAGATTCCTCCATGGCGGGCAGGGGCGGCTGAAAGCATCTCTGTTCCGACGGCTGTGCATTGTCCGTATTGTGCGTGCCACCGGCGTGGCCCACGCCGGTGCTTTCTGATGCCATGAACAGCACCCCGTAGCACGGCCCTTCGGTCCGACCTCCACCAAAGAGAGAGCGGTTGTTTGATGGACCGCCCAGAATCATGTCGCGCACGGAACGGGGCCGATGTGCCGATATCTTGCATCCCCGATCGGGCGCGGTACAATTCGGCCCCGGGAGACGCCCAGCGGCGCCCCGCACCACACAGAACCCGATCCATCAGACAGGAGAGCACCATGGCTGACTTCTTCCAGGGCGTTGACAAAATCCAGTACGAAGGCCCGGACTCGAAGAACCCCCTCGCCTTCAAGCACTACAACCCCCAGGAGGTCGTCGAGGGCAAGACGATGGCCGACCAGTTGCGGTTCGCCGCGGCGTACTGGCATACGCTGTGCAACGGCGGGGCCGACCCGTTCGGCGTGGACACCCGCATCATGCCCTGGAACGTCGAGGACCCCATGGAATCGGCCCGCAACAAGGTCGACGCGATGTTCGAGTTCTGCTCGAAGCTCGGGCTGAAGTTCTACTGCTTCCACGATCGCGACGTGGCCCCGGAGGGCAAAGACTTCACCGACAGCTGCCGGAACCTCGACGAGATCGTCAAGCTCCTCAAGGCCAAGCAGGAAGAAACGGGCATTACCCCGCTGTGGGGCACGGCGTGCCTGTTTGTGCATCCGCGGTTCATGCACGGGGCGGGCACCAGCTGCAACGCCGACGTCTTCGCTTACGCCGGGGCCCAGGTCGCCAAGGCCATCGAGGTCACCCACGAGCTCGGCGGGCAGGGATATGTCTTCTGGGGCGGCCGGGAGGGCTATAAAAGCCTGCTGAACACCGACATGGGTCGCGAGCTGGACCACCTGGCCAAGCTGCTGCACCTGGCCGTCGAGCACAAAAAGGCCATCGGCTTCGACGGGCCGTTCTACATCGAGCCCAAGCCCAAAGAGCCCACCAAGCACCAGTACGATTTCGACGCGGCTGCCGTCCTGGGCTTCCTCCGCAAGTACGACCTCACCGAGCCTTTCAAGCTCAACATCGAGGCCAACCACGCCACGCTCGCCCAGCACAGCTTCCAACACGAGTTGGAGTTCGCGGTGGCCAACGACATGCTCGGCTCGGTGGACGCCAACCGCGGCGACCTGCTGCTGGGCTGGGATACCGACCAGTTCCCCACCGACCTGTACGACACGACGGCTGCGATGCTGAGCATTCTCAAGGGCGGCGGGTTCACCACCGGGGGGCTGAACTTCGACGCGCACGTGCAGCGCGAGAGCATCGAGCCGGTCGACCTCTTCCACGCCCACGTCGGCGCGATGGACGCGTTCGCCCGCGGCCTGAAGATCGCCGCAGCCATCCGGGCCGACGGCGTGCTCAGTGATTTCGTGGCGGAGCGCTACAGCAGTTGGGATAGCGGAATCGGCGCGAAGATCGAAGCCGGCGACGTCTCCCTCGAAGACCTCAAAACCTACATGGCCGACAAGGGCAATCCCGACGCCAACGCCTCCGGCAGAGTGGAAATGCTGGAGAACATCGTGAATGAGTATATTTAGTTGTTAGTCGTTAGTCGTTAGCAACCAGCAGCTGGCAACTGGTCGTAGGTTAGGCACTTGCGTTTACCTTGCGTGCTGCAGATCGGTTTGGTGGTGGATTCGGTCCTCCCGGGGCGGTACGCTTGGGGCATGACGGCAGCGACGCGACAGAAGGGCACATTCTGGCTGGTGTTGGTGTGTGTGGCGGGGACGCTGGCTGGGTGCGCGTCGAGCGGCGATCCGGGGGGCGATTCAGATGGCGTGGTGGTTCTGACCCCGGCCGAGGCGCGGGAGTTGATCGAGCGGGAGGACGATCTGTTCGTTCTGAGCGTCTGCCACAAGTGGGAGTTCGACTACTACCGCATTCCGGGCAGCGCGATGGTTCCGCATCATCTGCTGGCGTCGTGGCTGGGCGGGGCGGAGCTGTACCCCGAGATCAACCAGGGGCGTCGGCCGAGGAAGGATCAGCCGGTGCTGCTGTACTGTTCGACGGGCGGGCGAACGCGGAAGGCCTCGAAGCAGATGGCCCGTATGGGGTACGAGACGGTATACGTGCTGGGCGGGGGCATGCGCGACTGGATGCGCGCGGGGATTCCATATGACAAGACGACGCTGGTCGAGGAGGACCGATAGCGTCGGGTTGTGGACGAAAGGTCGACTTACCGGTGGCGTAAGTATCGGTTTTGCAAGGTGTTGCCTCGTGGGTCCGCGGGCGGGGTGTGTTCGCCGGGGAAAATGGACCGGAGCGGGGTTGAAGTTTCGCCCGGATCGGTCCATAATGAAGCGCTACACTCAAGTTGCTCTGACAAGTGAAGAAGAGGATTGTGAATGCATACGGATCTCGGGGCGTTGCTGACGCTTCAGAACATTGAGCGTCAACTGGCACAGGTGCGATCTCGGCTGAAACGTCGGCAGAATGCGGTCAACGTCCAGCAGAGGCGGATCGACAAGCTACAGGAAGAGTACGACGCGTTGCACGCGCGTGCGATGGAAGCCCGGAAGTCCGCCGACGCGCTGGAGTTGGGGCTCAAGAGCAAGGCCGAGAAGATTGCCCATCTGCGCGAGGCGCTCAACAACGCCAAGTCCAATAAGGAATACGCGGCCCTGCTGACGGAGATCAACACCCACAAGGCCGACAACGCCGGGGTGGAGGAGCAGGTTCTCACGCTGATGCAGGAAGCCGAAACCATCACCGAGCAGGCCGACGAGGTCAAGCAGAAGATCGAACCCGAGCGGGAGAAGCTCGCGGAGATCCAGGCCAACTCGCAGGCCGAGATCGACAAACTCTCGGCGATGGTTGCCGAACTGGAGAAGAAGCGCGACGCCGCGGCGGAGGGGATCTCCCCGGAGGTGATGACGGTCTTCGAGCGGATCGCCGAGCGGTACGAGGGCGAGGCGATGGCCCCGGTGGAGGTAATGGGACGCAAGCCCCCCTACGATTACGTCTGCGGAGGCTGCTACATGGCCCTGACGGCAGAGCATGCCAACGCCCTGCGGATGCGCGACGAGATCCGGCGGTGCGACAACTGCGGCCGAATCCTCTACATGGACGAAGATCCGGCCAAGACGTGAGATCCGCCCGCGGGCGGTTTTTTTGTGTGAGGCGGGGCTTCTTTGGCAAGGACGCGACACGGGCATGAGTGAGCAAGACCTTTCTGTCATCATCCACACCGACGGCGGGGCGAGGGGCAATCCCGGACCGGCCGGGGCGGGGTTCGTTATCGTGGACGCCGCCGACAACCAGCCCATATTCGAGGGCGGACTGTTTCTCGGGCGGGCGACCAACAACGTGGCCGAGTACAAGGGTGTCATCGGCGCGCTGCGGGTGGCTTCCAGGTTGGGTGCTTCCCGCGTGACGCTCCAGAGCGACTCGCAGTTGCTGGTCCGGCAGATCAACGGGCAATATCGCGTGAAGAACGCCGGCCTCAAACCGCTCTACGAGCAGGCCAAGCAGTTGCAGGCCGGGTTCGATTCCTGCGAATTCCGCCACGTTCGTCGCGAAGAAAACACCGACGCCGACCGTCTGGTGAACCGGGCGATCGACGCGAAGAAACACGTCGAGGGTGCCGCCGACTGGGCGGACATCCTGGCGTAACACATCCGCCGTCGTTGACATGAAAGGGAGACACATAATGGCTGTTGAGCAAACGTCCAAGCCGAGAGCGTCCGGGCTCTGGTACCTCGTGGCGGTGTTGCTGATCGTCGGGGGGATCGCCTACGGGGGATATCTCGCCGCACAGGCCGTCATGGGAAGTGTGGAGAGCTTCACCGAGGGCGATGGCGAAATCATCCAGAAGGTCGGCGTGCCCGTTCCCGTCACCGACGAAGTGGTCACGCTGCCCCAGCCCGGGGAGTACATCGTGTACGTCGCCTTCGAAGGCAACGAGGATCTCGACAACGAGGACCCGGCCTTGAAAAAACTCGCTCGGGACGTCTACGTCGCGGTCAAACCGACCGAGCCCAGCGGGTCGGTCAGCATGTCGCCGATATCGGTAAACATGACGTACCATATGAACAACAAGGTGGGGTTCGGCGTGTTCAGCCTCGATTCGGGCGACGCCAACCAGGTGACCATGACCACCGCCCTGAACGCCGACGAATTGTCCGGCGACGCAGCCAGTGCGATGGGCCGCGTGGACAACGTCCAGATTGTCGTGGCGAGGTTCAATGACGGCGGGCTGGTGGGCAACCTGCAGTCGGCCGGCCTGGTGGCAGGCGGGGGAATCGTGCTGGGTATCGTGGTGATCATCATCACGGCTGTCCGTCGCTCGCGCAGCAGCGGGGCAGTGGCTGATCCGTACCAGAACAGCCCGGCCGGGCAGTCGCCGCCTCGCATACCGGAGCAGGGACCACCCCCGGCGCCGCCGAGGCAGCAGTAGCCCGGCGGAGCGTGTAGAATGTAGTCAACGCAGACGAAGCGCCCGCCACGAGCGGGCGCGGAGGTGGCGATTGCCGCTGTTTTCCGAACAGTTCATCAACCAGGTCGCCCAGGCGACGGACATCGTCGAGCTGGTCTCCCAGTACGTCGCCGTGAAGAAGCGTGGCAGGGAGTTTGTCGGCCTGTGTCCGTACCATGACGACAAGTCGCCGTCGATGTACGTCACGCCCACCAAGCAGATCTTCAAATGCTTCGCGTGCGGCGCCGGCGGGGGCGTGTTCCAGTGGATGATGATGTACGAAAAAATGTCCTTCCCCGAGGCGGTCCGCGCCCTGGCCGAGCGGGCGAACATTCCGCTGCCGGAGGCGTCGGCCGGCCCGCGTCGGCCGGACGGCGAGCCCTCCAAAAGCGATCTGCTGGCCGTGATGGGATTCGCCGAGACGTTCTTCCGTCGGCAGCTCAAAAGCCCTGCCGGCAAGGCGGCGCTGGACTATGTCTACTCGCGCAAGCTCACGGACGAATCGCTGGACCGTTTCGGCGTGGGGTTCGCTCCGGACACCTGGGACAGCCTCGCGCGGGCGGCCCGGAGCGAGGGCATCTCCGAGCGGATGCTGCTGGCGGCAGGGCTGGTGTCCCAACGCAACCAGGGCGGCGTGTACGACCGGTTCCGCAATCGGCTGATCCTGCCGATTTACGACGCAATGGGCCGATGCATCGCTTTTGGCGGGCGGGCAATGGACCCCGAGGACAACGCGAAGTATCTCAACTCGCCCGAGACGATGCTGTTCGACAAGTCCTCGAACCTCTACGCCCTCAACTGGGCCCGCGACGCGATTGTCCGCAGCGGAACCGCCGTCGCGGTGGAAGGCTACTTCGATGCCCTGATGCCCATCCAACTGGGCGCAGAGAACGTCGTAGCCACCCTGGGAACCGCCCTGACCGAGCGGCACGTTCGGCTGCTCTCGCGATACGCCGATGACGTCGTGCTCGTGTTCGACGCCGACGAAGCCGGCACGAAGGCCGCTGAGCGAGCGCTGGAAACCTTCCTCGCCCAGCAGGTGCAGGTGCGGGTGGCGACGATTCCCCAAGGAAAGGACCCGTGCGATTTCTGCCTGGCCGAGGGCGTCGAGGCGTTCGGCGAACTGATCGACAACGCCCCGGACGCCCTTCAGTACGTCTGGGACCGACGCCTGGCAGCCTTCCGGCAGGCCGGCGGGAACCTCGCCGACCGGCAGCGCGTGGTGGAGGAGTTCCTCCGCCTGGTCGCCTCCAGCGAGGTGTACGGCGCGATCGACGAAGTCCGGCGGGGGCAACTCGCCCAGCACATCGGGCATATCCTGAACGTCCCCGCCTCGGAGCTGCAGCAGCAGATGAAACGCCTCACCCGGCGGATCCAGCGACAAAGCGGTGGCCCGGCGCCCCTCGAGGGCGCCTACCAGGGTCGGGCGCCGACGGCAGGGCCGGAACAATATCTGCTGGAAGTGATCCTCGCCGAGCCCGATCTGTTCGACCAGGCGGCTGAACGTGTTCATCCGCAAGACTTTACCGAGCCTCGCCTGCGATGGCTGGCCGAGCGTCTCTGGGCGCGCGGCGAGCGGGGCCCGTTGCGGTTGGACGAGTTGCTCCGCGACCCGGAATTGTCCGACTCTGCCGGGTGGATCGTGCAACTCAGCGAAGCCGGCGAACGTCGGGGCAACAACGAAGCCACCCTCCGCGGCGTGCTGGATGTGCTGGCCCACCGGCAATCCGACGCCGAACTGCGTAGATTGAAGGAGCAGGGCCTCAATGACGACGCCCTTCGGCGGGTCGAGCAGAGCGCCCGGGGCGCCAACCCGCGGAGACTGCCGAGAATCATGTGATGTCCGCATCGCGTGGCCGAAATGTCGACGGAAAATGAACCGTCATGCGGCCTGGGGGGCGGAGAAACCGAATAAACTGTAGAGGAATGTGCCCGGTTGCCCGATTGACATGGGGGAATGCGACCGCCTAAAATACAGAGTTCACACACTTACGAGAAGGCGTGAGCCTTTTCCCCCTGACAGCAGGAGTCCTGACTGATGTCCGACCCGTTGGATGCCAGTGTAAAAAAGCTGATCAACAAAGGCAAGCAGCGCGGGTACCTCACCTATGAAGAGATGAACGAGGACCTTCCCGACGAGGCGGTATCCCCCGATCGCCTCGATGCCCTGCTCATGACGATCGATGAGCTGGGAATCGAGTTGATCGATGAATCCGAGGCGGCCGCCCGCGAGCCCTTCTCCGAGGAAGGCGAGGAGGGCGAGAAGAGCAAAAAGAGCAAGAAGGAAGGCGCCGAGCTGGAAAGCGAGAATCGCCGCATCGACGATCCGGTGCGGATGTACCTCACCCAGATGGGCGAAATCAAACTGCTCACCCGGGCCGAGGAAATCGCCCTCGCCAAAAAAATCGAGACCACGCGCATGCATTTCCGCCGACGCGTGCTCGAAAGTGATTACTCCATCCAGTCGGCCGTCGATATCCTCGCGCAGGTCTACGCGGGCGATCTGCCGTTCGATCGGACGATGAAGATCTCTACCGCTGAGAACCTCTCCAAGGAGGTCATCACCGAGCGGATGCCCGGCAACCTCGCCACGCTGCGGACCATCATGGAACGCAACCGCAAGGACTGGGATACGCTCAAGAACAAGTCCCTCAGCGAGAACCGACGCCGCAAGGTCAAACGCGCCCTCTGGCAGCGACGCCGACGGGCCGCCACGCTCGTTGAAGAGCTCTCCCTGCGCACCAGCCGCATTCAGCCGTTGATGAAGAAACTCCAGCACATCTCGGATAAGATGCTGGAGATCCAGCGGGAAATCCGCCGGGCGCCCGACAACAACACCCCGCCCGAAGACGTCGAGGTGATGAAGGAAGAAATCGACGGCATGCAGGACCTCGTGCTCGAATCGCCCGAGGTGCTCAAGAAGCGGATCAAGGCGATCCAGAAGGTCTTCCAGGATTACGAGCAGGCCAAGCGAGACCTCTCCGCCGGCAACCTTCGCCTCGTGGTGTCCATCGCCAAGAAGTATCGCAACCGCGGGTTGAGCTTCCTGGACATCATCCAGGAGGGCAATACCGGGCTCATGCGGGCGGTGGACAAGTACGAGTACCGCCGCGGGTACAAGTTCTCCACCTACGCCACGTGGTGGATTCGCCAGGCCATCACCCGCGCCATCGCCGACCATGCCCGGACGATCCGCATTCCGGTGCACATGATCGAGACCATGAGCAAGCTGCGGAACATCTCCAAACGCCTCGTGCAGGAGATGGGTCGCGAGCCGACCATCGAAGAGATCGCCAAGGAAGCGGGCATGAGCGTCGCCGAGGCCCGTCGCGTGATGAAGATTTCGCGCCACCCGATCAGCCTCGATCGCCCCGTGGGCGAGAGCGAAGACAGCTACTTCGGTGACTTCATCGAGGATGAAACCGCCGACAGCCCCATCGAGTCGGCCGGGACCGAGATGCTCAAGGACCGCATCGAGGAGGTCCTCAAGACGCTCACCTACCGCGAACGGGAGATCATCAAGCTCCGCTACGGGATCGGCGACGGGTACACCTACACGCTCGAAGAGGTGGGCCGCATTTTCAAGGTCACCCGCGAACGCGTCCGCCAGGTCGAAGCCAAAGCCATCCGCAAACTCCAACACCCCGTCCGCGCCCGGAAGCTCGAAGGCTTCCTGGAAAACAACTGACTGCCCGGGCAGCATGCCCATCACAACGAGTACTCTCTCGGCCCCGCTGCCTCGCGGGGTCGATTTTCTGCGCAAATCGTAACCGTTCGGCGTCTCTGCGTGTTGCATCCGTTGCCATGGCTGTGCGTTATGGATGTTACGGAAAACGTCGAGCACTTGCGGGTAACGCCGTCCCAGCTAAAGCATCGCCTGCGTCGGGTCGATGGAATACATGGATCGGAAACCCCGCAACGGAGGAGTCAGCCGGAGGGCTGATCAGGAGGAAGTGAATGTCGAACGCCTTTCCCAGGGTGTTGGTAGTCGATGATGACGTGCGCCTGGGCCGCGCTGTGGAAGAGGGCCTCAAGGCACGCGGCCAAGGCTGCCTCGTCGTCAATGGCGCAATCCGCGCCCGCCAACTCATGCACCGCCACACGTTCGACGTGCTCGTCACCGACGTGTCGATGCCCGTGGCCACCGGCCTGGAACTGCTCGACGACGCCCTGGAACTCAACCCCGACTGCCGCGTGATCCTCATCACCGGGATCCGATCGGCCCGCTGCCTGGCCCGTGCGCTGGAAGCGGGCGCGTACGACTTTCTTCACAAACCCTTTGAAGTCAGCGAATTGGCGAGAGTCGTCAAAGCCGCCCTGGATGGCGGGATCGCCCCGGCCCTGTCGCTGCGGGCTGCCAAGGCACTCGAGCAGAAGCAGGTCACCGGGCAGGCCGGTCTGGAAGCCGTCGGTGCGCTGGTCAAGGCCGTCGAGGCCAAGGACCCCTGCACCTGCCGACACAGCGAGCACGTAGCCCACTACGCGGTCGCACTGGCGGATCTTCTGGGCCTGGGTAGCAGCGAGACCGAACGCATCCGGACGGCCGCCATGCTGCACGACGCCGGGAAGATCGGCATCCCCGACCGCATTCTCACCAAGCCAGGACGCCTGGACGACAGCGAGTTCGGGCGCATTCGTCGCCACCCAGCCATCGGGGCCGAGATCCTCGAGAACATCGCCATGTTCTCCCAGGAGGCCGGGCTGATCCGCTACCACCACGAACGGTGGGACGGGACGGGCTACTCCGAAGGCCTGCGCGGCGAGCAGATCCCGCTGGGCGCCCGGATCATTGCCATCGCCGACGCCGTCGATGCCATGCTCATGCGACGCAGCTATAAGGCCCCGTTCACCGTCGAACAGACCGTCGCCCAACTCGAACAGGGGAGCGGCACGCAGTTCGACCCGAACCTCGCTGCCGTCGCGGCAAGGTGGGTCCGCGAAAACCCCGACCAGGTCATCCTCCACGCCGACCAGGCCGCCTGAGACCCACGCCTCCAGGGCGCATAGCGCCTTGCCCACACCCGCCATGTCGGCCGTCGGCACCGCCGGATCCCCATGGAGGAAAGATACAAGGCTGGGCACTTGTGCCCACCTTCCGGCTACGTCGGGGCGGCCTCGTTCGACGCGAATCGTCGGCGGCCATGTCCGGTCGAAGGGTCAGCGCGATTTGACGTTGTGCAGTTTGACCCAAGCTTCGGCCAACTCACGGTCGGCGATCCACAGCATATGCCGACGACGGTCGGCGGCGACGTCTTTGGCGGGATGGAGGTAGGACATCGGCTTGGGGGCGCCGTCGGCAAAGCGCTTGCGGAAGGCCTTCTCCTTGGCCTCCTTGTCGGCCTGGGTTGCCTTGGCTGCGGCGACTTCCTTTTCGGTGGCCTTGGCGAAGCCCGGCTCGACGTGACCCCAGGTGACGCTGTGCATCCGCAGCGCGAAGAGCATCGGGTACAGTCCCGGACGCATCGCGACGACCTGGTTGTGATCGACGGGCACACCGTTGAGCACGATCTGCAGTCGCACCGCCATGGAGTGATAGCCGACGATCTTTACGGTGCGCGCCTCGTCGACCTTCAGCACGGTGTAGCCAATGACGGTGATCTGCTTGTTTTTTGGCTGCAGGCCGTGCTTCATCGTGAGGCCGCGGGGGTTGCCCTTCTCCCGTCGGCCGATCTCTTTGTCGGCGATCGGGGTGAAGGTGGCGGTCTTCCCGTCGATCTTGATGGTGTCGTCGGGCTTGGGGCGGAGGTCCTTGAACGCGCTGACGTCGACCATCGGATCGGTCTTCATTGCCCACGGGAGGTTCTTGGTCAGCAGCCACTTCGTGGGGCTCATAGGCACCTCGAAGGAGACCACCGGCACGCCGTCGGCGGGCTGGTAGTCCTTGGCGGGCGCAATTTCGACGTAGCCGTTAAGCTTCGGTCGATCGGCGTGGGGGTCCACCACGTAGCCATCCTTATCACACACCAAGTCCATGCGAGGCCGACCGAACGTATCTTCCACGGCGAAGGGTTCGATCAGGTAGCCGGTCGACGGATCGACCTTCTTGAGCTTGATCGGGGCGTTGGTGGCGTAGGCGTCGGCGGGCACGCGCAGCTCCATCGCCTTGTCCACGAACAGGGCGAGGTAGTTCCACACGTCACGCACGCTGGTCTTGCCGGGATGCGACTTGCCCCAGCCCTTGGATCCGTGGGCATCGACATAGTCGCCGTGGCCTACACCGTGTGCGACGATCTGGTGAGGCAGCACGTTGGTGTGCAAGCGGTAGTTCAGCAGCGACGGCCTGACGTGCTTGGCGAACGTGCCGCCCCATTCCAGTTCACCGTTGGCGCTGCAGTGCAGGATGGTCTGGTCTTCGATGTTGGACCAGTCGGCCATCGGCCATTTGGGCGTCTCGGCGTGATAGTTGATGGTTGCGACCGTGCGGCCGGGATACTTCCACGCCATGTAGTATGGGAACTTGCCCATCGACGACTTGCCGAACGTCACCCACGGGGCGTGGGCGATCTCCTCGTGACCGACCTGCTTGGCGACGTGGGCGAGGATCTTCGGCACGTTGTCCAGATCGCTCTGCAGGGCGTACCGGAAGTAGATGATCGCCATACCATGCTTGGCGGCGACGGCACGGGTCTTCTCGTATTCGGCGAAGTGCTTGGAATCGGTGTTGGCCACAATCAGCAGCATGCCGCGGATCTTCTTTGCATCCTTCGGCACCCAGGCAAGGATGGGAGTCTGCTTCTTCTTTCGCTTGGCGTCGATCTTTGCCTGGATCGAGGCGGGCATGTCCATGCTGTACGGCCAGGGGTCCTTGCCTCCCTCGGCTGCAAAGGTTGCGTCCGGCGTTACTGCTGCGTACGCCAACATCACGATTATCAGGCTGCACAAACGTTTCATCGGGTATCCCTTCAAAGTCATCGAATCACATTTCATGTTCGGCTCGGCCGTCGCAAACGCAGCCCGCTACTTCTTGTCGAGAACAAGGTTCTTGCCGTTGAAGCGAACGGTCCGTCGGCCGACGGTGACGGTGGCGCTCAGCCCCTTCCCGGAAACCTTCACATCGGGGTGGGTTTGGCCCTTGGGAACGATCGTACCGACGAAGAAGAAGTGGTCTTCGCCGGGCACGCGTACCGCATCAATTACGAACTTGAGCTTCGTGCCCTGCGCCTTGCCCCACTTCTTGATGATCTCGCGGATCATCGGGTCGGTATCGACGTTGACCTTTCGGGGGTAAGCAAAGGTCCCATCAAGCGTGGCGTCGGTCTTCTCCGGTGCGATCGCGAAGCCGTCATCGCGCGTGGTGACGATCTGCTTGAGGAGGTTCTCGCCTTTCTTCGCCTTGCCCTCGGGCTTGGGCGGCTGGAAGAGCCACTGGCGGGTGTACTCGTCGCCGCCGTCGATTTGATCGACCAGGGCGAACAGGCACGGCGCGCCGCTGATCCCGCTGAAGTCGAACGCCAGCGACCGCTTTCCGGTGATGTTGGAGGGCGGGGGGATCTTCTCGCCCTTGGGAACGCTCACCACCGGGAAGCGCAGATGGCCGTACTTGCTGTACCAGTAGCGACCCTTTCGGCTGTAGATCTCGTCGAGGTCGGCGCTGAGCACCATGGTGCGGGCCTTTTCGTCCATCGCCAAGTGTGTGAGGAATGCCCGGCCGCCATCATTCAGGCCGCCTTCGGGCAGCCAGACGACGTTTTCGTTCTGACGGTTGCGGACGCGGCTGGACGTGCCGGTCGCCCAGTTTTGCCCCAGTCCACGCAGGCGATACGTGCCGGCGTTGGCGCCGTTCCAGCCGCTGATGATCTGGCTTTTGAGGAAGACCTGCGCGATGAACGCATCTTCGCCCCAGCCGCTGCGGATGGCGTAATAACCCAAATCGGGCGCTTTCCACACCCGCGGCAGGTTCGTACCGATCGGCGTGGGCTTCATGTCCAGCGGATAGCTGATAAACGCTCGGACCGGGTCCTCGGCGAGTACTTCGACGGGCAACTCGGTGTTGTCCACCTTCTGCCATACCTGCCATGCCTTCAGCACGTCGGTCTTCCATTGCTCGCGGACCACCGGGAACAGTGCGGCGAAGAAGCGGTTGGGGATCGCCGTGGTACCGTTGATATCCTGCGGGCCGCCGACGAGTTTGCGCGGGATGTAGTCGGGGTACTGGAAATCCGGCGCCAGGTCGTAGCCCATGACGCGGCGGTACGCAGGCCAGAGCTTGGCGTGCCCGGACATCGCATCCAGCGAATAATGGCCGACCTCGGCTTGGAAGCCCCCGCGACCGACCGCGTCGGTGCAGTGCAGGTAGCTGGTAAATCGCGCCAGACGCATCAGCCGCGTGAACGCGGGGTTGCCCCCGCCGGTCCGCTTCCAGGTAGCCAGCACCGTGTCGTAGGCGGACTTTCGCGTCTCGTACTTGCCCTTGAGCTTCTCGGCCTGCTTGGCCCAGGCCTTTTCGGCTCCCTCTTTGTACGGCCAGATGCCCGGTGCGAAATGCCCCCACTTCATCCGCCACTGGGCCATCGCCATCAGCGGGTAATAACCCGGTTTGAGCTTCACAACCTGGCCGTGTGACAGCAGCTTGCCCGCCAGGGCCAGCTGCGAAAGATTCGCCCGCGAGGTGGGGTTGAAGATCGTGTATTTGCCCGGCTTGTCCACCTTGATCACGGTGTACAGAACGATCGTGAACGGCTTATCGAGCTGCGCCTTGGCGTTGGCGTGCGGAGAGAGTACCGAATCGATCTCCAGCCCGCCGATTTTGTCGTCCGAACGGAACTTCTCGTTCATCTTCTTGAGCTCAAGACTGAAATCGCCCACGTGCAGCGTGTCGCCCGGCTTGGGCCGGAGGTCCTCCAGGCCGTAGAATACCTCTCGCGGATCATCCGGGGTGGCCTGGAACATCGGCTTGGTGTGCAGCCACTCGGTGGGCGACTGGCCTGGAGTCAGCTTGACGACGGGCACGCCCTTGGCCGGTGTGAAGTCCTTGTCCGGAGGGACGGTTTCCTCAAGGAACGGCTGCGAGGGAGGCTCGGGCTTGGGGGCCGGTTCGTCGAATACCGCCAGCGCCCCGTGCGTAAGCCCCGAGTACACATTGGCTACATGATTGCTCACCACGTGCCAGTTGGTCGTGCCCAGCGACTCGGGCGCGAAGTACGCCTGGAACGCGAAGTTCGCCAGGTACGCGCGGTAGCGACGCTTGAAGTCTTCCGACAGCGCGTCGTAGCACAGGTCGTACACCAAGGCCGTCTCCTCCAACTGCGCCCACAGGGGCTTCTTCGGCACAAAGGGGTCGGCACTGGGCTTCTTGCCGGACAGATACAGCTCGGCCTCCTTCTCGGCCTTCCTGGCCCACTCCTTGTCGCCGGTGAGCTGGTAGAGCATGCCCAACGCCGTAGGCGTACCGGCCTCCTTCATGCGATTGATCGCAGCCTTGCCGAAGGGCGTGTTCATCTTCGCCTTCAATGCCGGCAACTCGTGCTTGCGGAACAGAATCCGTGGATGCTCCTGTGGCTGAAGAGGGCGGCGATCCTTGGACCGCTGCGGGGCGTATACTTCACCGGTGGCCGTCCCGCTGACCTTCTCGTCGTTGTATTGGCCGGTGAACGTGCCGCCCAGCCGACGACCGTCGCGCTTCAGTTCGATCGTGTAACTGCCCTGGCCGCCCTTGATCCACTTGTCGGGCGTGATGACCGTGCCGACCCTGAGCGTGATTTCGTCGTTCTTCACGCTTGCCTCGTGGACCGCTCCCTTGTGGAAGGGCATGTTGAAGTTACGCGAAACCGCGTAGACCGCACCCCAGTCATCGCCGTACTGCACCAGGTCCATGACCAGCTCGCGCGGGTCGCCGGGGGTGTCTCCGCGGTACATGGCCTTGTCCAGCACCAATTGATAGTAGACGGGCGGAGTTTTGGGGGCTTTGGTTTCGTTGTCGGCCTGCTCAGCAACGGCCGGCCCGACCCACGGCCCCAAAAGCAGCAATACGATTGCGTAACGCAGTTTCAGCATGATTCAGTCTCCGATCAGTTGTCCGGATTTCACTGGGGTGATGCATTGAATTGCAGGACATAGTATACGGTAAGCGGAGGCTGAGTTGAACTTCCGTTCTCCGCTCCGCCTGCGAGTTGTGTGCGACATAAATTGGGGGCGGCGTGTCAGGCGGCACGTTGGAATTTCCGGTAGTCATTCCACAGGCGGCTGTTGTCCAAGGCGGTCAGGGCCATCATGGCATCGGCGTTGTCGGTGTCCCATCGCATGCCCGGGCCTTTGACCCGCGCGGTAGTCGTGCCGCACTGGCTCTCGGTCGGCCCGGACCCGCAATCGTAGCCTTGGGCAACGAAACGGGGAAGACCGTCGAAGCGCTGCGGGCGAAGCTCACCACCGACCACGCCGACCAGGCCGCCCACGCACTGGTTGCCTTCGCCGAAAAGATGCCGAAGCAAACGGCCGCCGCCAAGGCCGAACTGATCAACCTGCTGACTTCCAAAAACGCCAAAGTCGCCATCGCCGCCGCGAATTGCTTGCGGCAGGTACCGCTCGGCAAAGAGGCGGTTGCGCCGCTTAAACATACGGTCCTGAAAGTCGACCATCAGCCGGCCGAGCCGTTGCTGAAGGGCTACTGCAAAGACGCGCTGATTGAAATCGTTCGTAATCAAGGGTCCGGCGAAGCGGAGGCAGGGGCGGCACTGGTCGAGATCCATCGCGCTGATAAGCGTTTCGCCAGTGATGTCTGCAGACTGCTGAACATTGAGTTCCAGGCAGTGAAAGACCCTGCCGTAGCGAAGCGTTTCGCAGATATCGCGTTGAAGATCGCTGACGGCGTCAAACATTCGACCCGTCCTTTCCACAATATGCTCCCGCTGTTGGCCGAGCATCACGAGGACAAGCAAGAGGTCGCCGGGGTCATGGAAGCGATCGCCAAGGAACATGGAGACACCCGCACCGGTCGTAAAGCAAAGGCTGCTTTGAGGAAGTTGGAGAGCGCCTCAAAATAGCTCAGCGAGGCCCTTAGAGGCAGGTCCTTGTATCGCGCAATCGGGGGAATCTTCCGAGGCCGACACGTTCCGGGCGGTCCGGTGTGTCGCCGGATCGCAACGGCGAACAGGCGGTCAGTTATTGGCGGGTCTGCCGAACTGCACCGGGACGGCCGGGGCGGTGGGCTCGCCAGGCAAGGCGGGTTCTTCTTCGAGTGAGTTGAGCGTGATGGTCTGTTCGGCGTCGGACGCCTGGAAGCCGTCGATGGCTTCGAGCGTTTCGCGGATGGTCGGCTGGGCGGGCTGGGCCTCCAGTGACTTGGCCAGCGTGGTCCGGGCGTCGTCAAAGCGTTCGCAGCGGAGGTAGGCCAACCCCAGCAGGTTGAGGATGGCGATATTGGCGGCGTCCTGCTGGATTGCCGGTTCGAGGCACTCGACCACGCCGGGCCAGTTTTGATCGTGCCTGTGGATGACGGCGAGGTTTCCCAGCGCCGGCAGGAAGTTCGGCCGGAGCTCCAGAACGCGGCCGATATGCTGCCGACCGGCGTTGAAATCGCCCTGTTGCACCGCGATCACGCCGAGGTTGTTGAGCGCCTCGACGCAGTCGGGGGCGTCGTTGAGTACCTGCTGGAAGATGGTTCTGGCTTCGTCGATCTGCCCACGGGCGAACATCATTTCGCCCTCTTTGACTTTTTCAGTCACGCGTCACACCCTTTCCGAGTGAATGCTCCCTGGCATGCGGGCCGGAACCCGCGCACCGCTCCCCCTGCAAATCGGAAATCGCGGCCGAGGCGGCCAAAGAAATCCTGCTTTTCGTGGCCTCTCAGCAGAACCAGGTTGGCCGACGGTTCATCGGATCAGGATCGCGCGCACGGGGGAGGCTTCGAACCCGGCGAGTTTCAGCGGGAGGCAGTGGAGCTCATACCGCCCGGGCTGGACGGCAGCGAGGTCGGCGCCTTCCAGGATCAGGACATCGTGGGTCAGCAGTTCCATGTGCACCGGGTGGCCGGCAGAACCGAAGGCCTCGATCGAGAGGTAATCGATGCCCACCAGCCCGAGTTGTCGCTCGATGGCCCGGCGGGCGCCCGCCGGGGACAGTGCGACGAATTCACGGGTGAACCTCGGCGTGCGGATCAACCCAGCCGGCGTGTTGTCCGTGAGGAACAGGACGGCCTGGCCGGGCTGGGGGTCGGCGGCGTCGACATGTTCCGGACCGACCGCATGGCAGCCGCGAGCGTCGACAACGGTCGCCGGCAGGATCCACCGCTCGGGCGGGTAGGCTTCGAGCATCGCCCCGCCCGGGACGAAATGGGCCGGGGCGTCCACGTGTGTCCCGTGGTGTACGCTGCAGGCCAGGCGGGAGACGAATCCGCCGCCGTGATCGCGGGCGTCGCTGATTTCCTGCTCGAAGCCCGGATCGCCCTCCCAACTGGGTGCTTCGATGCCCATCGTGGCGGTGATGTCAATGATCTCGCGCGTCATCGTGTCTCCTCCCATCCGTGCGGCGCGCAAACGGGCTAAACGCCACGGCTGTGGAACGGTTCTGTTCTCTCGGGGTTGCTCCCCGTACCATGCTTCATACTATGGGTTGAACAGGAACACTGCCATGGCAGAAACGACGGAGACATCCGAATCGAAGGTTCCCCCGCCGGACGGTCGGCTGGACAAAGGTCTGGCTACACTCATGGGCTGCCTGGCTGCGCTGGTGGCGGGGCTGGTCATGCGCCACTTCATGCCCGGACGCCTGGCCGAGCTGACCCTCTACGTCGGGGCGGCAGGGCTGATCGGTGCGCTGACCAACCGGATGGCCATCGAGGCGTTGTTCTCGCCCTGGCCGACGCGGCGGATGGCGCTGCCGTACACGGGTCTGATCGAGCAAAACCGTGAGGCGATCATCGAGGCGATCGCCGAGACGGTATCCGGCGAGCTGCTGACGCGCGACGCGCTGTTTCGCTGGCTGCGGGAGGGCGGTGTGCTGAACAAGCTGCGCGACTCGGCTGCCTGGCAGGTGCGCAGCCTCGCCGGGCACGAGGGCCCGTCGGCAGACCTGCGACGGCGCATCTCGCGGGCGCTGCGAAAGCGCTTCGAGGCGGTGTTGGACTCCCCGGCGGTCTATCGCGAAGTGCGGGAGTTCGTGCGGAGCAAATCGGGCCTGGCGGGCATGGTAGGGCACGTCACGGGCATCAGCGATTACGATCAGTTGACCTACTCGATTCTCGACGGGATCAAACAGAAAGTCCACGAGGTGCTCGTTACCGACGCCGGTAGATCCAGCCCGCACCTGGAGACGGCGATCAACGCCGCCGCCGACGCCCTCAAACGATGGGATCTCGCCGACGACCCAGCCATCGAGCAACTCACCAGCACGCTGGTGGATCATCTCGACGTCCACTCGATCGTGGGCGAATCTCTCAATCGCTACTCGCCCGAGGAGGTCAAGCTGCTCATTCAACGCCTCTCCCGCCGACACCTCGCGTGGCTGGAGGTGTACGGCGGACTCTTCGGCGCCCTGGGCGGGGC
>JBKHCL010000132.1:0-7886 GCA_046541875.1 Phycisphaerae bacterium
TGACCGAGAAATTCCTGCTGTACGGCGGGGCCTTGGGCCTGGCCGGCTCGGTGACTGCGCGCAAGAACCAGCTGGACCCGACCGTGGACGTCGAGAGCCTGATGCTGCCACACAGCGTCCGCCTGGCCAGCGACAACACCGGCCGAGCGGTGCTGCTGTTCCCGGATGAATGGAACCTGCGGTACTTTCAGGACCGCAACCCCGACGTGACGGTCACCGACCTGCCACCCCGCGACCCGGAGATGGAATAGACTTTGAAACCCCTCGCACTTGACAAAGGCAAACATGGACAAGAAAGCGCGAAAGAAAATCCAGGTGCTCAAAACACGACTCCAGAACCGTCGCAACCGCCGCTCGGCGGCCAACCAGCAGCCGGATGAACCGGGCGAACTGGTCCAGATGGACCGCGAGATCGCGGCTATCGAGCAGGAATTGCGGCAGTTGCGGGGAGAATGATATCCATGCTGTTTGAGGAACTGGACTACCAGACAACGGCCATCGGCGAACTTGTGCTTCGGCGACGCACCTCCCCGGCGCTGGGCGATGAGATCATCTACGAAGTCACCATCGACGGCGAGATGCTGATGTCCAGCACGGTCAACGCCAGCGAGCGGGCCTTGGCCCGGTTGGCGCTGGAAGGGCGAGACGATCGCCCGCTGGATGTGCTCGTCGGCGGGCTGGGCCTGGGCTGGACGGCCGCTGCGGCGCTGGAGTATTCTAACGTCAGGAAACTGGTGGTCGTCGAACTGCTCGCCCCGGTGATCACGTGGCATCGCCGGCGACTGGTTCCGCTGGCGGACACGTTACTCGACGACCCGCGCTGCGTTCTGGCCGCCGGCGACTTTTTCGAACACGTCACGCAGGCATCCTCCCGGCAGCTTTACGACGCCATCCTGCTGGACATTGACCACGCGCCGGATTGCCTGCTCCACCAGCGACACGGGGGGTTCTACAGCACCGAAGGTCTGGAGAATATGGCCCGATGCCTTCGACCGGGCGGCGTGTTTGCCCTGTGGTCGGCGTGGAAGCCGCAGGATGCATTTTTCGAGCTGCTCGCGTCGGTATTTCCCTTCGTGCAGAGCCACGAAGTGAGCTTCTTCAACCCGCATGTGAACCAGAACGACTCGAACTGGATCATCGTGGCCGAAGGGGACTGCATGAAGACTGCGACCTTCGACGGACGGATCAGGGAAGGAGACTCCGTGTGAATGCGGGTAGAGAGCAAGATCTGCTTGACTGGCTTTTCGCCAATGCCGGGCCTGTTATCCGCTGGCGAATGGTGCAGGACCATGGCTATCCCGTGAGCGAGGCCCAGGCGGCCGCCATGCGGGAGGCCGGCGAGAAAAGGGGGAAATCGTCCGCAACTGCGGAAGTGGGGTTAACGGTTGGTCGGGGACGTCGTCACGGGACGGCGTCGGGCGAATTGGACGATCAGCAGCGCCAAGGTCCCCAGAACTGCGGCGAAGACGCCGATCAGCATCCGATCCGTCGGAACGACCAGCAAGAGTCCGGCCATCATCAGGGCACACACGCCCAGGGCCCCGGCGACGATGTAGGCCGGTGTCGGGTCCGAGGCGATGGGCGCGGCGCGTTCGGCGACTTCGGTTTCGTCGGCCAACGCCTGGAGGCGCTGCCAGCGGGGTGATCGGCCTCGCTGAACCCATCCGATGCCGGTGAGGATCACGACCGGCAGCACCACGCCGACGATGATGTCGGGCGTTTTGCCGTAGTCGGCGAAGGTGTCCGGCCAGACGAACTTCACCATCAGGCCGGCGGCGAAGCAGGTCAGCGCGGTGATCCAGACGGCGGCCTGCGTCACGCCGGCGTGGAACAGGCCCCAGATTGTCGGGGCCAGCAGGGGGGTGACGATCAGTGCCGTGATCGCGACGATGACGCGTTCAGCGCCACCGAACGCCGGAATCGCCAGTGCCAGGCCCACCAGCGCGCCGCCGAGCAGCAGACTGAAGGCGCGACCGGCCCAGAGCAGATGCCGGTCGCTGGGGTTGGTGCGCAGGCGGCCATACACATCCTCGGTAAGTACGCCGGCAAAGACATTCAACTGCGAACTGACCATGGATGCGGTCGCGCTGAACATCGCTGCGAGCATCAGCCCGACCATGCCCACCGGCAGCAGGTGCCGGGCGGCATTGATGTACGCCCCTTCGGCCAGGCGGGTGATCTCGGCCTCGGTCGCGCCGTCGGGGATCGGATGGATCAGCCGCCACGCCAGCGGCGGAGCCAGCCAGAGAATGGGGCTGATCAGGTAGAGCCCGCCGAACAGGTAGGCGCTGCGGCGTGCATCTTTGGCGCTGGGCACGCAGATGAATCGCTGGGCGAACGCCCACTCGGCCCCGACCATGAAGAAGTGGATCGCGCACCACCCGGCCAGGAAGAACCAGGTGTAAGCGCCGCCGACGGGCATCCAGAAACCGTCCGGCGCGGCGCTGAGCATCTGTCCGGCACCGCCGATTTCACCAAAGATCAGCGGGATCATGAACAGCACCGCGAGGTTGAGCACGATGAACTGCAGCACGTCGGTGATCAGCACTGCCCACAGCCCGCCGACCATCGTATAGATCACCACGCATCCGCCGAACAGCAGCACGGCCCAGGTCAGGGCGAGATTGCCGCTTGCCGGATCGCGGAAGGGATTGCCTTCGCTCAACGGCATCAGATTGATCAGCAGGATGGCCAGCGAGTACAGCGCCACCGCCGTGCCCACCATGCGGTAGATCATCATGACCCAGGTGTAGAAATGCAGGGCGGCGGAGCCGAATCGCAACTGGATGAACTGGGCGGGCGTACGGATGCCCAGGCGCCTCCAGCGTCCGGCGACGAAGTACCCGACCAGCAGGGCCGCGACCCCGTAGCACAGGTTGATCGTGACGGCCACGAAGCCCAACCGATACGCGATGCCGCCCCACACGACGAACGTACCGGCCGAGAACATCGTCATGAACCCACTCAAGCCCGACGCCCACCAGGGCGAGCGTCCGCCGGCCTTGAACAGGTCGTCGGTCTTCTTGACCTTCAAGCTCAGTCCCACGCCCACGGCGAACACACCGAAGACGTAGAACAACAGCACGAAGTAGTCGATCCCGGTCATGAGCAGTTTCCCGCCGGCGCTTCTCGGGCCGGGCTGTTACTCCGCGTCGGCTTGCGTTGTGTTCGGCTGATCGCCCGTCGAGTCGGACGCCTCTTCGATGATCAGGCCGGAGATGCTGGCGCCCCATGAGTATCCCCACCCCACGAAATAGGGGGTGATGTTCATGATGCCGTCGGTCACTTCCACGCCACGAATCGTCGCGGACGCCGCTTCGTACAGTTCGTCGGTCATTTTCCCCGGGCGGACGGGGAGCACCTTGTCCTCGACGTGCAGGTCGAAGTCTGTCCAGTTCTGGCGCTTTTCCTTCATATTGGTCACCAGCACCGTCACGTCGTACTTGCCCTTGGGCAAGCGGACTTTGTAGGTGAAGCCCGGCCCGGGCTTGCCTTTCTTGGCGCCGCGCTGAGAAATCATGGTGCGGTGGATCGCGTCGAGTTCTGTTCCGGGGATGTCTTTGACCTTCGCGGGCACGACGTGGTGGTCCATGGTCCGCCAAGCCCCATAGACCGCCTGCTTCGGGGTATCATGCCGCCAGCGATGCTTGCCCTCTTCGGTGATCGGGATGAATCCGAAATCGGCATTTTCCGTCCACTTCTGGTCCGCTTTCCAGCCGTCGACCACTCCGCCACCGCAGTTGATTTTCAGCGGCAGCTTCGCCTGCGTCGGTTCAGGGTAGTGGCCGTACATCGGCGAATAGACGTGCAGGTTGAGCAGGTGATTGTTGCGGGCATTCTTGCCACCGGTCAGTGTCAGCCGCCCGTCGTCGACGGTTACTTTCACATGCCCGGCCTGCCAGTACTTGCGGCCTTTGACCGCCTGGTTCAGCGCGGTGACGCCCTCGACCAGCACATGCAGGTGCGCATTCTGGTTCTCGGGGTCACCGGCCACCACGATGACCTTGTAGGTCCCGTTGGGCAGAGCGATTTCCCACGTGGCGCCGGCGGGCATGGCGACGTAGGTGTCATACTTCTCGCCGGGCGCGTCGGGGGTGTCAGCATTGCCGGCCTTGGCCTCTTCGGCCCATCCGTATTCCAGGCCGTCCCCGCGTTTGCCGAATGTCTCGCCGGTGTCTTCGTGATATTCCCAGTCGCCATCGAACAGTACCGACTCGCCGGGCGATCCGGCGTTCTTCTGCTCAGCCGACGTTTCCTCGCGGGGCTGTCCGGCCAGGGCAAGCAGCGCCACCGCGGAAGCCGCCAGAACAGCGGTCAAACTCAGAGCTTTGCGTGACATAATCATGATTCCTGAAATCCCGTTAGCGGATAAACGTCCACGTCAGTTTGTGCGTTCGGCCGTAGTGCTCATCGGCGACCAGGCCGAGGTTGAACAACTGCAGCACCAGGTAGTCGCCCCAGACAACGTGGTTGCTGCGGTAGAAGTCATTGACTCCACCGCGAATGTTGGCCCGGGGCAGCGGGCCGAGGTCAAAGTAGTGCTTGATGGCGATGTCGCCGATCTCTTTGGCTTTATCGAGATACTTCGACTCGCCGCTGAGTTGGTAGGCGTTGACGTACAGCCGCAGTGTCTGTCCCACCGCCCAGGGCCAAGTCGTCTTGGCCGGCTTGTAGTCCAGATTGGCCTCGGCGTTGCGGATCAGCAGGTCCTTGTACTGGTCGGCCTTTTTCTCGTCGCCGCGGTCGAGGTGATGCCAGTACATGTCGTAGTACGTGCTGGCGCAGTTGCTCTTGTGTCCCAGCGCCCTGTCCGAGGAGAGTACGCCGGTATCCAGCGGCCCGCCGATCGAGTCGTCGATGTGCTTGCGGGCCTTCTTCAGCACCGGATGCTTGCGAGGCATGTAAGGCAGCGTGCGACCCAGTTCGATCAGGTAGTACATGCGCGCTTCCAGGCCGACCGATCGGTCGGCGGCGGGCCAGCCGCTGGACTCGCGATAGCCCTCGTACAGGCCCAGCAGCGTGTCAATGTAATGCAGATACTCGGGAATCCAGGTGAACTGATAGCCGTGGATCCAATGGTTGTACCGGGCGCCGCCTTCGTTGACGAAGAAATGCGTCGTCCGATCGTACCCGGAATGGCGGTTGAAGTTGCCGGTGAGCTTGTTGCCCACCCCCTGAATCCAGTAGCCCAGCGAGACCTCCTCGGAGTAGAACGGCTCGATGAGGTACATGTCCCGGCGCGGGGCAGGTTGCTTCGCCTCGCCCCCACCGGCGCCACCGCCGGACTCGCCCCAGCCGGGAAAACCATGGCTGTCGGTGCCGCGCAGGTCCGCGCTGATGATCTTCTCAACGGGCCGATAGTAGGCCGGCTCGTCGAGGATGTAACTCATGTGGCTGGCAAGGATGATCGCCTTGTTGTTCTTGTTGGCGCTGGAGTAGCCCTCGATCTTCATCGACGGCATGTGCACCTTCTCGGGAAAACGCCCCGCGTCGTTGCGGTGAGCGATGATCCAGTCGATGTACGCTTGGGCGGTCTTGAAGTACTTGTTGGTCGGCTTGTGGACCTTGCGCGACGGTGTGAAGTTGATCTTGATGTTCACGCCGTTACCGACGTTCTGCGACAACGCCGTTGACGCCAGGAACAACACTGCCGCCAACAAAATGGGAGTCCGGTACTTCATCAGGAGGTCCTCATCAGGAATTACCCGGTTGGAGATAAATGGAAACGGCTGGGTGATCGGCCCGGAGGCATCACCCAGCCGTCGAGGAGGTTTCGTCTATTCAGCCGGCGGGGAAGTTACGCACGCTTGCGGCGGATCAGCATGCCCAGCCCGCCAAGTCCGAGCAGCGCCATCGTCGCCGGCTCGGGAACAACCGTACCTTCGACCTGAATCTTGTCGATGCGAACATTGCTATACGTGCCCGTAGCAGCGTCGCGGAAGCCAATAGTGAACGTCACTTCGTCTACGCCCTTTAGCTGTGACTCTCCGGACAGATCGACATCGGCCAGCGTCCAATTACCATTGCCATCCACATCCGTCGTGATGTCGCCGGCGGCGATTTCACCGAAGATGTCCGACGAGACGTACCATTCGTCGTCATCCGTGGCAATTTCGCTGTCGATTTTGAACGCAATATGGCTGTAGTCCACCGTATACCCGTCGGCTGCATCAAGCGTGAACTCGGCCGAGCCGTCGGATGTGCTCTGCCAATATATCGATCTCGTGTTCCCGTCGTCATACGGATCCTCATCATCCGTGTCGCCCACCCCGCTGCCACTCCCGCCGGAGACGTCGGAAGCGGTAACATAATCCGCCACCGAGCCGGGATCCGGAGCGGCATAGGCCTTACCATCGTCCGTGCCGAACCCGTACTGCACGATGATGTCGCCCTGGGCGGCGGTGGCGAGTCCCAGCAGCCCCACCAAGGCTGCACATACCAAGATGTTCATTCGTGTCGTCTTCATTCAACTACCTCCTACTTTGCGTAAACGAGATGCACTGCCGTATCGCACGGTGCGCTACGGGCCGGGCAGACCGGCACAAAGCAGCCAGCCACGCCCGGCACTGTAGACATCCTATCCGAAATCTGAGAAAATGCTTTAATACGAGCGACAATAACTTTAATATTTGCGGATTCTCGAAAGGTCCTGAAATGCATCGATCGCGACGACGAGTCGGGCTGTGCCTCCAGAGTTCCGGGGCCTTCGCCCAGAATCTGCTGCGAGGTCTGCGGCTGTACGAGCCCGAGCCGCCCGGCTGGTACATCACGATGCTGGAGCCCCGGGACTTGATGAAAGCCGGCCGCTCCCGGCGCTGGCGTGGCGACGGTCTGATCTACGCAGCCATGGACCGGAAACTGGTCGATCACGTGGCGGCACTGGGCGTTCCCGCCGTCAACGTCGTCGACCGGACCACGCCGCTTCCGGACTCGTCGGTAATCAGCGATGAGCAGGAGATCGGCCGCATCGCCGCCGACCATCTGCTGGATAAGGGTTTTGACCATTTGGCCTTTACGGGCACGCCGACGCTGCGGTACAGCCGGGAGCGAGAGCAGGGGTTTGTCGAACGGGTCGAGCAAGCCGGCCGCACCTGCCACATTCAGCCCGACGTCCTGGAAATGGTCCGCGAGCGCTATGGGGCCCGCGTCGCCCGCCTGAGCAGGTGGCTGGAGTCGCTGCCCAAGCCGGTCGGCATCCTCGCATATAACGATGGCCGGGCCCACCGAGTGGTGACCACCGCCGCGATGATCGCTCTGCGCGTGCCGGACCAGGTTGCGGTGCTCGGGGTAGGAAACGATCGCCCGCTTTGCGAATTGACGTATCCGCCGCTCAGCAGCGTCGACACGAACCTGCCCGGACGGGCCACGTCGGCCGGAGAAGTGCTGGATGAACTCATGCGATCCGGGCCCGCGACAAGCGACGGGGCAATCACGCGCGTGCCGCCTACCGGGATCATGCCGCGCTTGTCGACGGATACCGTCGCCGTCCCGGACCCCGACGTCGCCGAGGCCGAGCGGTACATCCGTCTGCATGCCGGCGAGGGAATCACCGCCCAGGACGTAGCCGACCACGTATCCAGTTCGCGTCGGTCCTTGGAACGCCGCTACAGCAAGCATCTCGGCCGCGGCGTCGGCGAATCGCTCAGCGCCGCGCGGCGCAGCATCGCCCGCCGCCTGCTTCGCGAGACCGATATGCCGATCCTGCAGATTGCGTTAAGCAGCGGCTTCGCCAGTGCCGCCAGCTTCGCCACCACCTTCCGCCGACACCAAGGCCTCTCGCCCCGCGAGTATCGCAAGACCCAACGCTGACTCCCGCCTGCCCCGGTAGCGGGCGATGTCCGGACGCTCGGGACGGCTCCGGGCAGAGGACGTCGACTTTCGCAGCC
>JBKHCL010000133.1:0-7670 GCA_046541875.1 Phycisphaerae bacterium
GCTTCTCACATCCGTGACTGTCGTTCCATCAGGAACTGCAGCAGGGCCTTGTCGAACGACATCGAGTTATCCACGGTCACGAAGTCGGCCCGGACGTTACGGGCCTCCCGCTTGTAGGTCTCGATGAACTCGCGGATGGCATCGAGATAGCTGGCGCGGATGGACTGCGGATCCACGTCGAGGTGTTCGCCGCTTTCGGGGTCCTCGAAGCGCACCTGCCCGTCGAACTCGAAGGACACCTCGCTGTGGTCCAGCACCTGGAAGATGATCAGATCGTGGCCGCGGAATTTCAGGTGGTGCAGCGCGTCGATCACGGCGTCCTGGTCGGCCAACATGTCCGACAACAGGATCATGAGGCTGCGTTTTTTCACGCGTGAGGCGATCTCGTGAATCGCCTTGGCGAGGTTCGTCTCGCCGGCCGGCTTGGTTCGCCCGAGAATGCCCAGTATGTTCGTCAGGTGCGAACGTTTGCTCTTGGGCGGGAGGAACTGGCGGACCTTCTCGTCGAAGGTGCACAACCCGACGCTGTCCTGCTGGCCGATCATCATGTATCCCAGCGCCGCCCCGAGGCAGATCGCGTAGTCCATCTTGCTCATGCGATCGCCGGTGGAGTAGTCCATGGACCCCGAGCAGTCCATCAGCAGGTAGCCCTCGAGATTCGTCTCGGCCTCGAACTTCTTGATGTAGTACCGGTCGGTCTTTCCGTAGACGTTCCAGTCGATCATGCGGATGTCGTCGCCGGGGGTGTACTTGCGATGCTCGGAAAACTCCACCGAGAAGCCATGGAACGGCGAGGCATGCAGGCCGCTCATGAACCCCTCGACAATGAAGCGGGCCTTGAGGTCCAGCCGCTGGACCTGCTGGATGACGTCCGGTCGGAGATACTCTTCGGCTTTGAGGGCCATGCGTGCATTGTCGCCGGGCGGGGCCGGTGTGTCAATCGCCCAGGACCGACACGTGATTTGACCACGGGCGTTCCGGTCGATAGCATGGCGGGACTCCGACCCGAATGTGATCCGATGCCCACCGACCCGTCCGACAAACCATTCCGTTTCATCCGCGAGCTGAGACACAACGCCCCATTCGTCCGGCGCAACCACCGTCTGGGCGTGACGGCCGGCATGTTCGCGGGTCT
This sequence comes from Phycisphaerae bacterium, assembly GCA_046541875.1. Classification (GTDB taxonomy): domain Bacteria; phylum Planctomycetota; class Phycisphaerae; order SM23-33; family SM23-33; genus CAZFPT01. The sequence goes on from JBKHCL010000133.1 coordinate 1,136, forward strand.
GGCGAGGGATTTCCTTCACCCGGACCTGATCCTCGCCGGGCTGATCTACGCCCTGACCAGATCGTGGATGCTGGTGGCGCTGATCCCGGTGATCAACAAGCTGGGAGGTCTGGGCCCGCAACTGATCACGGGGATGATTCTCGAACACCGCCCGACGCGTCGACCTTTCTTCATCGGCCTGACGTTTGTAAGGTCGGCCGCCTATGCCGCTCTCGGGGGCACGATTCTCCTGCTGGCCGGGGAGGTCTCGACGCTGCATCTGGTCCTGTTTTACGGGGTGTACATGGTCTGCTCGGTGACCAACGGAATGGGCTACGTCACCTTCATGGATATGGTCGGACGACTCATTCCCACCCACCGCGTGGGGGCGTTGTTCGGCATGCGGGAGTTCCTCGGCGGGGTACTCTCGCTCGTGGCGGGCATCGCCATTATTCAGCCGATCCTCTCCTCGCAGATCCACCTGCCGATGGCCTACGCCCTGCTGGTGGGCATCGGAACGTTGCTGATCGCCGTGGACATGGGCACCTGGTGCTTCTGCCGGGAACGTCCGGGCCCGCGGGCGCCTCGCCGCTCCAACTTCCCCGAGATGGTGCGTCAGGGGTTCCGCTGGCTGAGGGCGGACCACAACTACCGCTGCTATTTCTGGTCGCGCGTCTCGTTCCGGATGTGCCACCTGGGGCTGGTATTCTTCATCCCGTATGGCACCGAACAGCTGGGCTACGAGAAGACCACCGGCGGACTGGCGTTGATGGGCGGACTGCTGGTGGCGGTGTTCAAACTCTCCAGCGTGCTGGGCAGCTTCCTGTGGGGTCGATTGGCCGACCGGCATGGCTCGCGGCTGACCATGATCTGGGGCGGGGTCTTCCTCACCCTCGCCCCGCTGGCTGCCCTGGGATGCGTTCGGCTGCCGGAGGCCTTCTCCCTGCCCCTGCCCTGGGTGGAGGCCCGATTGACGTTGCCCCTGGCCGGTTACCTCGTGTCGCTGAGCTGCCTGGCGATCGGCATTCGTGCGATCGTTCTCGGCGGTCATCGCTTCCTGGTAACCACCGCCCCACCGGACCGCAGGGCGGCGTACGTGGGATTTCTCAACACCATTACCAGCCCGCTGACGCTGCTGCCCCCGGTGGGCGCGTGGGTGGCTGTGCGGTTCGGAATGGAGACGCTGTTCTGGGGCATCGTCGTCGGCGGAGTGCTCGCGCTGGGCGCAGCGGTCGCCATGCGCGACGACCGCCACCTCACCAACGGTACCTGAACCCAGCCCGGGCAGGCGTCAGCTTTCGGTCACGCCGGTTTCGACAGCGCGTTTCAGGGCGTCCTCGATCCAGTCCTTGGCGCGGAGCACGGTGTCCACCGCACCCCGTTTGTCGGAGGCTTCTTTGAAGGCCGTCTCGGTCTCGTGGCAGATGCGCTGGACCTCCATCATGCCGATCATGCCCGCTTCGCCCTTGAGCGAGTGGAGCGTCCGCATGACGGACTGCACGTCGTCGCACCCGGGATTCGCCTCGACGGCCAACGCCTGGGCTTCGAGTTCCTCCAGCTTGGTCGCGGTGGACGAGGAGTACTCCTCCCAGAACTCCGGGTCGACCTGCTGGAAGGTGAGCGACTCGACGGGCGGGAACTCCACCAGCAGCGTCTCAGCGGCCGGCTCTGCCGGCGGGACCGGGTTCGACTGAAGCACCTCCGCGGGCGCCGCTGGTGTCCGCCAGGCGGCCGGCAGACGACTCGGATCGATCGGAGGCGACGCCACCCCCGCCCCCGCTGCCAGACCCACCGGTGAGAGATCCAGCTTCTCCAGCGCTTCGGTGATCTTCGCGGGCGTGACGGGTTTGATGAGATACCACTCGGCCCCCTCGCGGAAGGAGGCCATGATGTCTTTCGAGTCGTCCGTGACGGTGACCATGAGGATCCTGGCGGCCGGTCCGTCGGTTCCTTCCAGCTCGCGGATTCGCCGGACGGCCTCCTGCCCGTTCATGTCGGGCATGTTGATGTCCATGGTCACCAGGCGGTAGGGCACGCACTCCTCGCGGGCGCGAGCGACCATCTGCAGGGCGATCTCGCCGCTGCCGGCGGCGTCCACGTCGCCATAGGCCTGCAGCAGGACTTTGAGCTTGGTTCGGCTTACGTATTCGTCATCCACCACGAGAATTCGCATCGATCGGTTCCTTATGCACTCGGTTGAGGCCCCGCGCCTCCCAGAAACTCACACAGACGGTTCCACTCGGCGCGAAACGCTTCCAGCGCATCGCCCGAGGATGACAGATCGCCACTCCCGGCCAGGTCCTCCAGGCGGGCGGCAGCGTTGGAGAGCGGCATGGCCGTCAGATTCGCAGCCCCGCCCTTGATTTTGTGCGCCTCGCGACGCAGCGTTTCGGCATCGGCGGCATCCACGGCCGACTGGAGCGTCTCCAGTTGGGCCACCAGTTGGGAGAGGAATCCATCGATGACCGATTCCACCAGCCCCCGATCGCCCCCGAACTCGGCGACGGCGGCTTCCAGGTCCAGCGGAAGCACGTCGACCGCCTCGGGCCCCTGCTCGGTCGGCGTGGTCTTCATGAAGGCCGTCTCGCCGGTCGACGCCGACGACGAGGTCCACGCCGAGACGGCCGTCAGAAGCGAGCTGCGGCGGATGGGCTTGGTAATCATGTCGTTCATGCCCGCATCGAGGCACGCCAGGTGTGTGTCCATCTCTGCGTTTGCGGTCAGGGCGAGGATGGGCACGTCGCAGTAGCCCTGAATGTCCCGCCGGATCCGGCGGGTGGCTTCCAGGCCGTCCATGCGGGGCATCTGGATGTCCATGAAGATCAGGTCGTACACGTGGTCACGACAGGCGTCGATGGCGGCCTGGCCGTCCTCCACCAGCGTCAGCTCGTGCCCGAGGTGCTCCAGGTGCATCCGCAGGACCTCGCGGTTGGTCGGGTAGTCCTCCACCACCAGGATGCGTTTGGGCACGGCCGACGGTTCGTGATCGTCCGGGCGCGAAGCATTCTCCTCTTCGCTGACGTCCATCGCCTCGCAGGGCTCGACATCCAGCGTGAAGGAGAATTCACTGCCGACGTCGATTTCACTGGTCAGTGCGATCCGTCCACCCATCAGTTCCACCAGGTGTCGGCAGATCGACATTCCCAGCCCGGTCCCACCGTATCTGCGGGTGGTGCTGCCGTCGGCCTGGGTGAACTTCTCGAAAATGATCGCCTGCTTCTCCGGCGGGATCCCGATGCCCGTGTCGGCCACCACGAAACGAACCGTCGCCCACTCACCGCGATTCTCGACGCACTCGATCCGCACCGAGACCCAACCCTCCTCGGTGAACTTCACGGCATTGCTCACGAGGTTCAGGAGGATCTCCTTCAGCCTCGTCGGGTCGCCCAGGAAGGACTCGGGCACGTCGTGGTCGACTTCCACCGACAGCTGAACGGGCTTGTCCTGCACATGCAGCGACGCCGAGGACAGTACGTTCTCCACCAGCTTCCGGGGCGAAAGCGGAAGGTACTCCAGCTCGAGTTTGCCGGATTCCATCTTGGCGTGGTCGAGCAGGTCGTTGATCAGCCCCAGCAGGTGCTCGGACTCGCGGAGAATGGTCCTCGCACGCTCCTGGGCCACACGCAGGGAGGTGGTCTGCAGGATGCTCTCGGTGAACCCGATAATCCCATTGAGCGGTGTGCGCACCTCGTGGGAGACGTTCGCGACGAAGGCGGTCTTCGCCTTGACGGCGGCTTCGGCCTTCTCGCGTCGGGCCTGGATTTCCTCGTTCGCCTGGGCGACCAGTTTGGTCTGCGCGCTGAGCAGGATGTACGGATCCAGCAGGCGATGGGTGTCGCCGGACTGGACGATGATCGGCTCGTAGGCGATCCGGGCCGGTCGAGCGAGCACACGCCGGCCCGCTTCATGGATGGGGGTCGATGCCGGCAGGATCATCGGTTCGGGATGGTCCAGGGCCAGGAGCCGACCCACGGGAATGGTCAGGAACGGCGTGTTGCCGAAGTCCCGGGCGAGCTTCTCGTAGAACTCCCGGCGGGAGACCACGTCACACTCGCGACGCCCACCGGTCACCAGCAGCCCGGGAAGCTCCCTGTGACGCGAGAACAACTCGGCAACCGCCTGGCTGAGCTGGTCGGCCTGGATACACACGTCGCAAAGGTCCAGCTGGCCGATCGGCGATTCGAGCGTCAGCTGTGGCGTCGTGAAGTCCCGGGCGAGCAGAACATCCTCGTCCAGCGAACAGACATTGTTCAACCCCGTATCTGGCTGTCCCTGCACCTGCGGCACCTCCCGGTCGACCTGAGTGTGACTGGACGGCGCTGCCGCCCAAGAAAAACCCTTGGCTGAGTCCACAGCTTTGTCATCGTCCGATCGCCCAGGCCACTTTTGCGCTAACTGCGGCAATTCGCCCACTTTTCCAAGCTTTATGCTTTCTCCGGAACGCCGCCATACGCCCGTCTCACGACGCCTCCGCCAACCTTTTCCGGGAACATCGGTTAGGCAGCGCTCGCCAAACGACCCCGTCGAGCAGATCGCTTCGTGACCGTATCGACGGCGCTTCCCGCAGGCCGACCGGGACAGACTCGCGGGCAAATTGTGTCCAAGCCCCGACGATCGCCAACCGATACACCCACAGGAAACCCCCTGCCGCCAGGCAGGCAGGTCTGCCCAGCCAGTGCATGGGACACTCAGACCGGGAACATGGGGGCACTGTCATAAGGACCGAACGATGGCGCGACGGATCAACGCGATGATCGTGGAAGACTCGGACATGACGCGGAAGATGATCATGAAAGACATCGCCGCGACGGGGCTGGCGGACTTCTCCTTCACCGAGGCCGGCGACGGGGTGGACGCCCTGGAGAAGTACGACGCCGAGTCCACCGACCTGCTGCTGGTGGACATGCAGATGCCCCGCATGGACGGGGTCGAACTGCTCAAACACCTTCGGGAGACCTACCCGACCTGTCCGCCGTCGGTGATGATTACCTCCGAGTCCAGCGAGGAGATCGTCCGGACGGCCATCGACGAAGCCGGCGTCGACGCCTTCCTGCTCAAGCCCGTGAACGCCGAACGCCTCGGAAACGGGCTCCGGAAACTCATTGATTCGATCCCGGACCGCCAAGGCCCCTCGGCCGTCCCGCACGGGGAGTGTGTCAGCGAAGCCTTCCAGATGATCATCAAGGACATGACGGGGTTGGAGATGGTCCCGGCCCCGGACGACGAGGCCGTCCGTCAGGGCGAGATCACCTTCGGGGGCATCTCGATTCTCGGCTCGCTGCAGTGGTCGGTGATTCTCGGGTTCGAGCGGTCGGCCGCCGGTGCGATGTCCAGCCGCTTCGCGGGGTTCGAGATCCCCGCCGACAGCCCCGACTGCGGCGACGCGCTGAGCGAAGTGACCAACATCGTCGCCGGGCAGATCAAGCGAATGCTCGTGGCGAAGGGTCTGGATGTGGAAATCTCCCTGCCGATTGTCAGCTCGGCCACCGGGCTGCGAACCCTCGCCCAGCGCGGAACCACCTGCGAACGACGGCACTTCGATTCCGAGATCGGCAAGGCGTGGACCTCGGTCACCGTGGGCATGAACCCGGGGCTGATGCTGTAAACCACTCTCGGGCGATCCGCAAAGACTGCGCGAAGCTTGCCTCGTGGAGGCAAATGCGCTTGACCCTGTCCCCGGGGGAGAAGTAGGCTTTCGCCCATCCTTTCCCCGCCGCATCGTTTGGAGACACTGACGTGGTACTCTGTTCGCCCGGTGATTGGTCCGCAAACGCGCTGCTGCCCCTGGAACCCCGTCTGCTGCTCTCGGCAGAGGCGTTCGCCGGCGGTCCGGCCACCGAGATTCTCTCCGACCTGACCGCTACCGAAGTTTCCCTCCTGCCCGGGGAAGACGGCGAAGGGTTGACTCTCGATGACGGCGTCGTCGAAACGACCGACCTGACGTGGACTCAGCGGCTGGACGTGCTCGTCGAGCCGGGCCTGCTGACGACGATCCAGCCGTCGCTGGACGTGTACGTCGCCGATCTCTCAGCCGAGGGCTACACCGTCACCGTCCAGGAGTTCACCGGCGACGCCGCCGGGCTGCGAGCCCACCTGCAGGACCGCTACACCTCTGCGGGCATCGAAGGAGCCCTGCTCGTGGGCGACCTGCCGACGCTGACCTTCCGCAACGATAACGACTTCAACGGCCGGACCGTCAGCTTTCTGCACGACATGTACTTCATGGACCTCGACGGCGAGTACGTTCTGCATTCCGACTCGACGCCCGATGAGCACTTCAACGGAACCGGCGACGTCGGACCGGAAATCTACGTCTCCAGGCTGACGACCTCGCCGATCACCGCGATGACCGGTCGAAGCGAAGAGCAGTTGATAATCGACTACCTCGACCGCGTGCACGACTACCGCACCGGGGCCCTGGCCTACGCCGATCGCAGCGTGCTCTGGGCCGATGACGACTGGGCGTGGTCGGAGTCCAAACTGGGCGATCTCTACGACGAACACCTGGTGATTTCCAACGACAACCTGACCACCCGCCAGAGCTATCTCGACGCGC
>JBKHCL010000134.1:0-7641 GCA_046541875.1 Phycisphaerae bacterium
CTGGGCTCGATCCCGGTGGTTCGCCAGCCGTAGGGCGGTTTTCGGGCGAGTCGCTGTGGGGTATGAGGGGTCAGTGACTGACTGGTCAGTCAAAATTTCCAAAATCTGATTGATGTGGTAAAGAAGAGGGTGTATTGTGTCGAGATGGTGACTGACTGGTCAGTCAATAGGTTTGAATCAAGCAGTCCCTGGTTTTTGCCAGGACGGAAGGCCGACGATGCCCGAGCCGACACACCAGCAGGAGATGCGGGATACGATTCTCGATGCGGCGATATACGTGTTCAACGAGCACGGCTACGCCAGGGCGACGATGGACTCGGTCGCGCGGCAGGCGGGCGTCTCCAAGGGGACGCTCTACAACTACTTCAAGTCGAAGCGCGACCTGTTCATCTGCATCCTCGATCGCATCAGTCAGCAGGACGAGCAGGGGCTGCAGGAGATGCTGGTCCGGTCGGGCTCGGCGGCCGATAAGCTGGAGGCTCTTCTGTCGGAATGGTCGCGTCGGCTGCCGGACTACGAGGATGTCGGCAGGCTGTTTCTGGAGTTCTGGGCGGTCGCGGCCCGGGGCGAGCGTGAGGGGCCGATCAAGCAGCATCTCGAGCGGTTACGCGAGCGGTGGGCAGGTACGTTGGCGGGTCTGATTCGCGAAGGGGTGCGGGACGGAAGCTTCCTGCCGAGCCTGGACCCGGACGTGGCGGCCCAGTTGATTCTCGCCTGCTATGACGGGCTGAACCTGCAACATGTCGTTCGGCTGATTGACGCAAACCTGGACCGGTTGGCCGAGTCGCTGGAGCATGCCATCATTCGCTCGCTGGGATGTCGGCCTCATCGTGAGTCCGAGCAGACGCCTGCACCCGAGGATGCCCCGAATGAGTAAGACTCGTCCCCACAAATCGCGTTGGAAGAAGCTTCGGGTCCGCGGGAAGGACTTTCTCCTGCGGCGCGGCGGGCCGGTGCTGCTGGTCGTTTTGGCCCTGGTGGCGGTGGTCGGCGTGCAGAAGTTCCTGCCGCCCCGGTCGCGGGAATCCGACTCGGGCGAGACGAGGCCGGAGGAAGTCGCCGTCCGTACCATCACGCCGCGGACGGTCCTGCACACCATCGAGCTTGACGCCAAGGCCGAGCCCAACGACGTGGTCACTGTCTCGGCGGAGGTGCCCGGGCAGATTCTCCACTACGGCCGGCCGCGAGACGGCAACGCTCCGTCGAAGGAGGGGGGGTCTGTGAAGGAAGGAGACTTCGTCCGCAAGGGTCAGCCGCTGATGCGGATCGAACCGGAGGATTACATCGCCCGTCGTGAGCAGGCCGAGGCGAAACTCGCCTACGACCGGGCGGAGTTGGCCCGCCTGGAGAAACTCGCCGGAAAGGGCCTGGCCGGTCAAAGCGAGTTGGACGCCGCCCGCAGCGCGTTGCGCAACAGCAAGGCGACGTATGGGCTGGCGGTTCAGAACCTCAAGCGGACGGTGATTCGGGCCAAGGCCACCGGGATACTGGACCGGTTTCTGGTGGAGGTGGGCGAGTACGTCGGGCGGGGCATGCCGGTGGCGACGATCGTGGACACGCGCGAGATGAAGATCTCTGTGAACGTGCCCGAGAAGTACATTCGCTATCTTGAAGAAGGTGGTCGAGAGCATACGATCGTTGTGTCGTCGGCGGGGCCGTTGCACGTGAAAGGCCGCATTACGTATAAGTCGGTGCAGACTGACCCGGCGACGCTGACGACGCCGATCGAGATCAAGGTGCCCAATCGCGGCCGGTTTCACAGCGGCCAGAGCGTCATTGTGCGTCTTGTGCTTCGTGAGTTGCCCGATACGATCATGGTTCCGCTGGACGCGGTGGTGCACCTGGAAGACGGTTACGCGGTGTTCGTCAGCGATGGAGGCCGGGCGCGGCGGGTTCGGGTGTCGATCGATCTGGATCTGCTCAAGGGCAAGGACGTTCGCGCGTTGCCGCACGAAGAGAGTGGCGACGCGCTGCAGCCCGGCGATCGGCTGATCGTGCGGGGCCAGCGATTTGTGGCGTCTGGTGAGCCGATCGTGGAAACGCACGTGGACGGCCGGGCCGTCGGTCCGACGACGCAGCCGTCCCGCCGGCCGACGACGATGGCAGAGGATGGGGAGCAGTAGCCGATGATTCTCTCCAATGCCGCCATCAAGAACCGCACGACGGTGTTCGTGCTGATGCTCCTGATCGTCATTGCAGGTGTGATCAGCTACCTCACGCTGCCGCGGGAGTCGGCCCCGGAGGTGAAGCTGCCCAACGTGATGATTACTACCATCCACGAGGGCGTCGCCCCGGAGGACATCGAAAACGGGATCACCAAGGAGATCGAGAAGGAGCTGGCCGGGCTCAGCGGCCTCAAGGAAATCCAGTCGACCTCGGCTGAGGGGGTCTCGAAGATCAACGTGCAGTTCTACCCCGACGTCAAGATCGAGGACGCTCTCCAGCGGGTGAAGGACAAGGTGGACCTGGCCAGACCCGAGATCGATCCCGAGGCGGAGGAGCCGGTCGTCACCGAGATCAACATCGCCGAGATGCCCATCATGATGGTCGCGCTGGCGGGCACGTCACCGGTGCAGTTGAAGGACATTGCCGACGAGTTGGAGGACGAGATCGAGGCGATTCCCGGCGTGCTGGAAGTGGATGTTCTCGGCGCGCTGGAGCGTGAAATCCGCATCGAGGTCGATCCGGACCGTCTGGCTGCCTACAACCTCACATCCGATGAGCTGATGCGTCTGATCCCGGCTGAGAACATCAACCGGTCGGCCGGCGGGCTGGAGACTCCGGGCACGAAGTTCAACGTTCGCGTGCCGGCTGAGTTCGAGACGCCCGAGGAGTTCTTCTCGCTGCCCCTGACTTCCCGCAACGGTCGACTGATCTACCTGCGTGACGTGGCGACGGTGGCTGATATGTTCAAGGACCGCGTGACCTACTCCCGCCTGGATGGGAAGGACAGTGTCACCCTGGCGATCAAGAAACGCGTCGGGGCGAACATCATTGCCATCGCCGACCGCGTCAAGGCCATCCTCGCCGAAGCCCGCAAGCAGCTTCCCGCGAAGGTATCGATCGCACTCACCGACGATCGCGCCAAAGAGATCCACATGATGGTGCTGGATCTGGAAAACAACGTGATGTCGGGGCTGGTGCTGGTGGTGCTGGTCCTGCTGGTGTTCATGGGGTTGCGGTCCAGCCTCATTGTGGGTCTGGCGATTCCGATGAGCATGCTCATCAGTTTCGCGGTGCTCAATGTGATGGGGTACACCCTGAACATGATCGTCCTGTTCAGCCTCATCCTCGCGTTGGGGATGCTGGTGGACAACGCGATTGTGATCGTCGAGAACATCTACCGCCACCGCCAGGCGGGTCGCGGACCGGTTCAGGCGGCGATGTCCGGTACCGGCGAGGTCGCCTGGCCGGTGATTACCTCCACGGCCACTACCCTTGCAGCGTTTTTCCCGCTGATCTTCTGGCCGGACGTGATGGGCGACTTCATGAAGTACCTGCCGATCACCGTGATCATCACGCTGACCAGTTCGCTGTTCGTGGCGTTGATTATCAATCCGGTGATCGCCTCGGTGCTCATCCGGAAGGTGCCCGACACGGACCGAGGCGAGCATTGGTTTGTGAGGGGGTATCGGCAGGTGCTTCGATTGGTGTTGTCTCACCGCCTGACGACGGTGATCCTGGCGGTGCTGCTGTTCGTTGTTGTGATGACTGTCTACTCCCGCCGCAATGCCGGGGTCGAGTTGTTCCCCGAGCTGGACCCCAAACAGGCGGTCGTGAGCATCAAGCTGCCCCAGGGCACGAACATCCGCCGGACCAACGAGGTCACCAAGGAAGTCGAAGCCATCATCGACCGCTTTCGCACCAGTCCCGACGGGATCAAGCAGATCGACAACATCGTGACGAACGTTGGTGAAGCGGGCGGGTTCTCGTTTTTCGGCTCTGCCAGCGGCCCGCACGTGAGCAACATCAACATCCTGTTCCCGGACTACGAAATCCGGATGGCCAACAACACCCCGTCCATGCCCATTCTCCGGCAGCTGCGCGAGGCGATTCGCGGGATTCCCGGTGCGGACATCAAGGTCGAACGCATCAACGAAGGCCCGCCCACCGGCGACCCGGTCAGCGTGAGGCTGATCGGCGAGGACCTCGACGTCCTGGAGGAGATCGGCGAGAAGATCAAGGACAAGATCGAATCGGTCCCCAACCTGGTGAACCTCCGCAGCGACCTGGAACTGGCCCGCCCGGAGCTGAGTTTTCAGGTGAACCGGGCACGGGCGTATCGTCTGGGCGTGAACACAGCCCTGGTGGCCGGCCATCTTCAATCGGCCGTCTTCGGGCGGAAGGTGGGCAGCTTCCGCGACTTCAACGACGAGTATGATATCACGATCCGCCTGCCCGAATCGCAGCGCCGCGACATCCGCGACCTGATCCGCCTGCAGGTCCCGAGCTTCTCGGGCAACCCCGTGCCCATCACGTCGCTGGGTGAGTTCCGATACAGCCCCGGGCTGGGCACGATCAACCGGTTCGACCAGAAGCGCGTGCTGACCGTATCGGCTTTCAACGAAGGCAGGCTGCCCGAGGAGGTTCTCTCCGACGTCGAAGACCGCCTGGCGACGATCGGCCCGACGAAGCTCTACATTACCGACGTGACGGACTGGGCTGCGCTGCTGGCGGCGCTCAGCGGAGAAGGTCCTCTGTCCGAGAAGCCCGCGATGAGGCGACTGGGCGAGATGCTCACCGACCAGCAGGCCGAGGCGATTCGTACCGCCCGCAGGGCGAAGACGCTCACGCGGGTTCACAAGACGGCCGTCATCGACGCCCTGAACAGTCGACTCCGCCGGCGGAGCTTCTGGGAGGGACTCACCGGGACCACGCTGTTTCGTCCGCGGGACGTGGAGGGCATGGACTTGCCCTCCCAGGCGGCCGACTGGCTCGGCGCGGGGCTGGACACGCTCGACGACAAGCAGCGAAGCCGATTCAATCGCATCGTGTTGGACACCGCGCTGCCCGGTGTGATCCGCCCGGCCGAGACGCTCGAGCTGCCACCGAAGTATCGCATCGAGTACGCCGGTGAGAAGGAAGAGCAGCAAAAGGCCCAGGCGTTTCTGGGCAACGCGTTTCTCTTCGCGATTCTGGCGATCGTGTGCATCCTGGTCACGCAGTTCAACACACTCTCAGCCCCGCTGATTATCATGTCCACGGTGGTCCTCTCGCTGATCGGCGTGCTCACCGGTCTGCTGCTGTTCGACATGCCGTTCGGGATCATCATGACCGGCGTGGGCGTGATTTCACTGGCCGGCGTGGTGGTGAACAACGCCATCGTGCTGCTGGAATACACCCGCCAACTGCAGCGGCGGGGACTGGAACTGATCGAAGCCGCCGTCCAGGCCGGCGCGACGCGACTTCGCCCGGTGCTGCTGACCGCGACGACCACGATTCTCGGACTGGTTCCGATGGCCACGGGTATCAGCTTCGATTTCCACAAAATGCAATGGGCCTCCGCGAGCGAATCCTCGCAGTGGTGGGCGTCCATGGCGACGGCGGTGATCTTCGGACTGGCCTTCGCGACGATTCTCACGCTGCTGGTGGTCCCCGCGCTGTACGTGATGCTCTATCGCCTGGCCGCCGGAATGGGTCTGGGCGGCCTGCGACGCGCCGGCGACGACAGCGAAGACGCTCAGGCCGAACTGGAAGATTATTGAGACGGCAGTCGTTAGTTGTTCGTCGTTAGTCATTAGTCGTTAGTCGTTAGTGGGTAATGGTTTGGGAGTGGTCTGTCGGGATCGCAATGTCTGCCGTCGGTTCACGTCGCCGGATTGACCCGGTATAGTGTGGGATCCGACAACGACCGATGACTGACAACTAACAACTAATGACTAACAACTAAACATGGCACATTTGTATTTCATTCTGGGCTGTACCGCCTGCGGGAAGGGGGCCGTCGGGCGTGAGCTGGCCAGGCAGCTCGGCGCGGAGATTATCAGCGTCGATTCTATGAAGGTCTATCGCGAGATGGACATCGGAACGGCCAAGCCGTCGCCCGCGATCCGCGCGGAGATCCCCCATCACTGCATTGACGTGGCCGACCCTGTCGAGAGCTACTCGGTGGCACAGTTCGTGGAACACGCCGACGCTGCCGTCGCCGAGATCCGCTCGCGGGGGCGCATCCCGCTGGCGGTGGGGGGCACGTCGTTGTACATCAAGGCGCTGTCGAAGGGCCTTTTCGAGGGTCCCTCGGCCGATGAGCAACTGCGCGTCGAACTCCGTGAGCGGGCCGGGCGAGAAGGCCTGGATACGCTGCACGCCGAGCTGTCGGCCGTCGACCCGGCCGCGGCTGAGCGGATCCACCCCAACGACGAGCGACGCATCATTCGCGCCCTGGAGGTCCATCGCCTGACGGGTACGCCGATTTCGCAGCTGCAGACGCAGTGGGAATCGCAAGGTCTGCGATACGATTGCGTGTTCATCGGCCTGCGTCGCAAGAAGGAGCGGCAAAGCCGGCGCATCAACGCACGGGCGAAGAAAATGATGGACATGGGCCTGCCGGATGAGGTGGCCGACCTGCTGGAGCGCCACGGCGAACTGAGCCCCCAGGCATCCCAGGCGGTGGGATACGCCGAGATGATCCGTCACCTTCGCGGCGAGTGGTCGCTCGAGGAGGCGTTCGAACGAATCAAGATCAACACCCGTCGGCTGGCCAAGTCGCAACGGACCTGGCAGAAACGCTGGCGGGACGTGCGATGGTTCGACCTGGCCGACGACGAAACGCCGGCCCGGACCGTCGACCGCATCCGCAAGGAGATCGAATTCGCGTGAATCACGAGCCATATATGCAACTGGCGCTGGAGCAGGCCCGGCGGGCGGAGGACCTGGGCGACGTGCCGATCGGCGCGGTGATCGTGGCGGGCGATAACATCGTCGCCGCGGAGCATAACCGCCGCATCATCGATGCCGACCCGACCGCCCACGCCGAGATGCTCGCGATTCGCGCCGCCGCCCGGGCCATCGGCGACTGGCGCCTCAATGGGTGTTGTCTCTACGTAACGCTCGAGCCGTGCCCGATGTGCGCCGGGGCGATCGTACTGGCCCGACTGGACGCGGTGGTCTTCGGCGCCTCCGACGCCAAGGCCGGCGCAGCCCGCACGCTGTACTCCATCTGCGACGACGATCGCCTCAACCACACCTGTGAAGTGGTCGGAGGCGTATTGGCCGACGAGTGCGGCCGGGCGTTGACGGAATTCTTCCGCCGGCAGCGGGCCATGGGTAAGAAGTAATCCGCGCAGGCGGATGTCTCAGGAGTATGGCGGGCGTCTCGCCTGTCGATGGTGTCTCAGGAGTATGACGGGCGTCTCGCCTGTCGATGGAGATACCACCTTCCAGGCCGTGTATGCATGGGCCGGAAGCTCATGCCACGAAAAGCGCTCTGAGAGGAAGCCCCCACCGTCAGGTGGGGGATGGAACTACAACGCGGCGGGCTTGCCGACGCAATCGCGCCGGCCCTTCCGCCGGCAAACCACCTCGGTTCCCCGGATACCACACACCTTCACGCGAACAAGGCGCATCTCCATGCTTTGAATTACTGCGCCCGATCCCGGTGGTTCGCCAGCCCTACGGCGGGTGTGGGATGTCGAGGGTGGC
>JBKHCL010000135.1:0-7623 GCA_046541875.1 Phycisphaerae bacterium
GTTCGGGGCGATTGTCTTTGCGCTGTGAAGGTCGTAGGATAGGCAGCATGAGCGAAGCGAGTCAGTCAGCGCGCGGCTCGTTTGTGGGCGAGATTCTCGCCAACGAGCGGCTGTGCGACGATCATTACCGGTTGATTCTCGATCTGGAGACATTCCCGGCCACCCGGGCGGGGCAGTTCGTGCAGTTGCTCTGTCGCCCGGTGGGCGAGCAGGTCAGCGTAGCCGAGGTCGATTGGCCTGAAGGTCAGCCGCCCCGGCTGACCCAGCCCGAGCTGACCGATCACGAGACCATGCTGCGTCGTCCTTTGAGCCTGGCCGGTCGACGCGATCATGGTGGCGGGCGCGTCGAGTTGGATCTGATCTACCGGCGTGTGGGTACGGGCACGCGATGGCTCAGCGGCGCCGAACCCGGCAAGTCGCTCAGTGTGCTCGGGCCGTTGGGCAACGCGTTCCCCGTCTCGGCAACCAAGTCGGCCGCTGCGCTGATCGGCGGGGGCGTGGGCATTCCGCCCATGCTGTACCTCGCGTGGACGCTCGCCCACGCCGGCAAGGACGTGGTGGCGTTCAACGGGGCCCGCAGCGCGAGTCTGCTGCCGTTGCGGCTGGCACCGTCGGTGGCGGTCAGCGAGCAGGGCACGCCCGCGATGTGCGTGGCGGAATTCGCCGCGATGGACATCCCTGCCGTCGTGACGACCGACGACGGGTCGCTGGGGTTCGGCGGGTTGATCTCTCAGCCGTTCGAGGCCTGGCTGACGGGGGAGGACCCCGACGACGTGGTGGTCTACTCCTGCGGCCCGGAGGCGATGATGCGGGCGATCGGCGAAACCTGCCTGGCGCGGGGAATCGAGTGCTACCTCTCGCTGGAGCGGCACATGGCCTGCGGGATGGGCACCTGCCAGTCGTGCGTGTGCAAGACGAAGGACCACAGCGTTGATCGCGGGTGGTCGTTCAAGCTCTGCTGCACGGACGGGCCGATCTTCCCGGCCGGCGAGATCGTCTGGGAGTGACGCTCACTCGGCTGGTTCAGCGAGCACGTCGTGCATGCGATCGTACTCGGCCTGGAGGAACTCGGTCGGTCGATGCGTGCGGATGTGGGCCCAGGGCGTGAGCTCGTCGGTGGGGATTTCCCGGTGGGCGTAGAAGGCCGGGTCCACACCCGAGGCGGCGAAGGCATCCTTCCACCGGTCCCAGTTGAAGTGCTCCTTCCATGCGTCCATCATCGCCCCGTTCCGCCAGGCGGTCTCAATGGCGTCGGCCAGGCGTCGGTCGCCCCGGGCGATGACCCCCTCCAGCAGCGATTGCTCGATGTAATGGAATTTCACGTTCACCGGCGTCTTTCGGCAGAGCTCGATGAGTTGCTCGCGGACCGCCCAGAAGTACTCGCCGGTCTGCATGGGGGCGTATTGCATGGGCGTGTGGGGTTTGGGGACGAACCACGAGACGCCGGCGGAGATGGCGCCCCGCTGGCCGTCAATGTCGCGACGGGTGTTGCTCAGGCGGCGGCAGAGCCAGTGGATCTGCTCGATGTCCTCGGGTGTTTCCCCGGGCAGACCGGCGATGAAATAGACCTTCACCTTGTTCCAGCCCGCCTGGTAGGCAGCCCGGACGCCGTCGAGCATGTCTTGCTCGGTAATGCCCTTGCGGATGGCGCGACGCAGGCGGTCGGTGCCGGCTTCGGCGGCGATGGTCAGCCCGGCCTTGCGGACGGCCGACGTCAGACGCGGCAGGTGCTGCAGCTGCGAATCCACCCGCAACGAAGGCAGGGAAATGCCCACGCCCCGCTCGGCGAACTCCTCGGTCAGACGCGCGATGAGCGTATCGAGGTGGGGATAATCGCTGGTGGAGAGGCTCAGCAGGGAGATCTCGTCGTAGCCGGTATTGGCCAGCGCCTCGCGGGCGATGGCGACGATTTCCTCGACCCCGCGGTATCGCACCGGCAGACGACAGTGGCCGGCCTGGCAGAACCGGCAGCCATTGGGGCAGCCCCGCATGATCTCGATGGCGACGCGATCGTGGATGGCCTCGGCGATGGGCACCAGCGGCGCGGTGATGGCCGGTGTATCGGCGAAGCTCTCGATGGCGGCCCGGGGGATGGTGTCCGGAACGCCGTCGCGCGTGGGGGTCAGCGCAGCGAGCGAGCCGTCGGCGTTCCAGGTCGGCTCGTAGAAGCGGGGGACGTACGCGGAGGGGACCTCCCGGGCGATGCGCAGCAGGAGCTGCTCGCGCGAGATGGCCGGGCCGTTCCTGCACTCGCCCACGAGTGTCGCCAGGGCTCGCATGGGGCCCTCGCCGTCGCCGGGGAGGAACACGTCGATGAACGCAGACATCGGTTCCGGCGTGTCGGCCAGCGCGTCGCCGGCGACGATGATCGGGTGCGACTCGTCGCGATCGCACCCTCGGATCGGCACGTGCGACAATTCGAGCATCGTCAGGACGTTCGTGACGCACAGCTCGTAGGGCAGGGCGAAGCCGACCACGTCGAACCCGCCGACAGCGAGACGGGACTCCCACCCCCACAGCGGAATGCCCTCGGCCCGCATGCGCTGGATTGCGTCGGGGCTGGGGCAGCAGGTCCGGTCGCAGGCGACGCCGGGCAGGTCGTTGAGGGCGTGGTAGAGCACTTGGGTTCCGAGGTGGCTGGCGCCCAGGGCGTAGGTGTCCGGGAAGGCCAACGCGATGGCGACCTCGGCGTCTCGCGGGTCGGGGCAGCGGGCGTTGATCTCCAGGCCGACGTACGCGCTGGGTTGGTTCACATAGGGCAGGAGGTGGTGCGAAATTGTGGCGGTCAGGTCGTCCATGGGCTCTCGGCGTGCAGCGGGAAAGCCGCTATGGTAGCATATTCGCAGTCCGGCGATACCGAGATTCTCACGCCGGCTGAGCGATCGAGCTGACCAAAGAACTCTGGATGAGCGTCCCCCAACGGCGGGCGATTGTGTCCATTCACGACGAGGTCGAACGCCTGGTGGGCGAAAGCGGCGTACAGGAGGGGCTGGTGCTCGTCAACGCGATGCACATTCAGGAACTTCCTCGTTGAGGGACAGACCAGAGGGGGGTCATGTCACTCACCGATGATCTTCACCAGCAGGCGCTTTCGGCGCATTCCGTCGAATTCATAGTAGAAAATGTGCTCCCACGGGCCCAGGTGCAGCTTGCCATCGGTAATCGCCACCACCACCTCGCGCCCCATCACCTGACGCTTCATGTGGGCGTCTGCGTTGTCTTCGTAGCCGTTGTGGCGGTACTGGCTGTGGGGTTTCTCGGGGGCGAGCTTTTCCAGCCAGACCTCGTAATCGTGATGGAGGCCGGACTCGTTGTCGTTGATGAACACCGAAGCCGTAATGTGCATCGCGTTCACGAGTACAAGGCCGTCTTGCACGCCGCTTTCGGTCACCAGATCTTCGACCTGTTGATGGATGGACACAATCTGCCGCCTCTGCGGCACGTTCATCCAGATTTCTTCTGTCAGCGTTTTCATGCCTGCCTCCTGCCACGATCTTACCGGGAAGGCTGCACGATTTCACCCAGGAAAGAGGTGCAGCGATGAAAGCCCTCCTCACGTAGGGGCGACAAGTACTGCGCAACCCACAATGGGTAGCCCCACGTGGATTGATCGACCAAACGAAACTCGCGTCTTTCGGACGAAGCGTCGTCCGTAAGGACAGCGGGAAGAGCTACGAGGAGTTCCTCCCGGGCCGGGCGAGGCGATTTCCAGCCCAGACCGGTTGGGCGAGGCCTATGATGAACCGGAACAACGGGCACGTCGAATCAAGGGGCCGACAACACGGCAGCAGCAGAGCGTGACAGGCCTGTCGTGCGGCAGGGTCTTCCCGCGCGGGATTTGGCCCTGCTGGGAATGCTGTGCGCTGCTTCTGTCGTCGAGGATGGGAAGGAGGCTTGGTTATCCAGCAGTAAGAAGCTGGTAAGACAAGTCTTTATGTTGTGG
Organism: Phycisphaerae bacterium; assembly: GCA_046541875.1. Taxonomy (GTDB): domain Bacteria; phylum Planctomycetota; class Phycisphaerae; order SM23-33; family SM23-33; genus CAZFPT01. The sequence continues at coordinate 3,944 of JBKHCL010000135.1, forward strand.
GCATGCGGTGTTTGGGTTTGCACCCAGCAGACATGCCCGATTTTGCCGTGGAAATCTGCAGTCATTTTTGAAAAGATCATGGTCAGGCGGGAAGCAGACGATATACTTTACATAGCACACCCGCCGGGCCTCTGCCGAAAGGCATGCTCACTTCGGCGGGTTTTTCTTTGCGCTGGGGATCGTATGCGGTATAGCAAGCCTCCACTCACCTTCGAGCAGCAGGCGGACCAGCTGATCGAACGCGGGCTTTGCGCACCTCGAAAGGATCTGATTGACCGCCTGATGACGGTCAGCTACTACCGACTCAGCGGGTACTTGTATCCTTACCGAAAGAGGGATCCCGAGAACCCCAAGAAGCGCCTGGATAACTTCCAGCCTGGCACCACCTTGGAAGAGGTCTGGAAGCACTACACCTTCGACCGTCGCCTGCGGATGGTTGTGCTGGATGCCATTGAGCGGATCGAGGTCTTCACGAGAACCCGCCTGGCATATGAACATGCCCATCGGTATGGGCCGTTCGCGTACGCAACGAAACCAGAGTCTCTCCCGGATGGTACAGACAAGGGTCGGGAGTGGTTTCTTGAGTCTGCCCGCAAGGAGGCCAAGCGAAGCAACGAGCGTTTCGTCAAGCATTTCAGGGTCAGGTACGGCGATTGTCACAGAGACCTCCCAGTGTGGATGGCCGTTGAGATCATGTCCTTTGGTGCAGTGCTGACATTCTTCCGAAGTTGTCACGGCGATATGCGTCGAGCGTTGGCCAAGCCGTTCGAAGTTCATGACACGGTTTTTGACTCATGGCTCCTGGCGCTGAACACCGTTCGGAACGTTTGTGCCCATCACGCACGCCTGTGGAACCGCCAACTGGGCACCAAGCCGAAAATCCCCGGCAGGAATCCCATCTGGAGCGATCCGGTCAAAGTCAAGGGCGACCGCATCTTCGGCATCTTGTCTATCTGCAAGTGGTCTCTGGACCGAATCGCACCAACGAGTGCCTGGGCGGACCGCCTGCGATCGCTCCTCGATGAGTATCCTTCGGTCTCACGGTCGAGCATGGGTTTCGCTGAGAACTGGAGAGAATCCGGCATCTGGACTTGAGATGAACTGACACGCCGTCACTCTTCCAACTGATCCACCCATTCGACGTACGCGTCGATGTCGAACTTGCGCTGCAGCCCGCCGGCGGTCATTGTCCGCACCGTGCCGAACACCTCCCGCTCCTGCCAGGGCCGATCGTGCTTTCCGAACACCCACGCCACGCCCGCGTACGAGTTCGGATCCCGCCCGTCGAGGAAGTACCGGTTGTTCATCGCCAGCGCCCAGCGATAGGCGGTCGCCGGCGAGCGGGTCCACTCGATGATCTTCTTGCCCCAGTACATCCGCATGTAGTTGTGCATCTTGCCGGTGAGCGTCATCTCGCGCATCGCGGCGTTCCAATACGCGTCGTGCGTGTCGGCCTGCTCCAACTGCCGGCGGGTGTAGACCGTGCCCCTCTTGTCGCTCTGGTGGGCCCGCAGCGTCGCCCGCGCCCAGGAGGGCAAAGACGTCCACGAGTCGTACCGCTCGTTGAACCACGCGAAGTTCATGCTCAGCTCGCGGCGGACCAGCAGCTCCTCCAGATACGCAGCCGTGTTCTCGTCATCCCCGGCATCGCGGATCCGCAGAGCGATCTCCAGCGGCGAAACCTGTCCGAAATGCAGGTACGGGCTCATGTCCGATTGGATCCGCAACGACGGATCGTTCCGCCGCCCGGCGTACGCCCCGAGCTGATCGGCGACGAACGCCTCCAGCCGACTCAGCCCGGCAGACCGGCCCGGCGGGTAGAACCGGCTCGCCCCGACCGATCGGTCCACCTCCAGCGAATCCAGCAAGCGGTCCGGCTGCGAGATGTCCGCCCCGTCCAGCTCCATCTCCAGCGAGTCGCGCCGCAGCCGGCGGGCCTCGAGCGGTACGAGGTAGCCGCCCCACGCGCGGTGAAGCTTCGGCCGAATGGTGCGCGCGGCGTATTCCTCCTTGTCGCTGGCGACGCGCACCGGTACGACCACGTCGCTCTCCACGCGAGTCACGCGGCTGGGAGCTTCCCGGGCGAGATGACGGCGCCATTGGCGCTGGTGATGCAGGTAACCCATGTCCGTCACGACGGCGGCAGCGTCCCCAGACAACTCGAGCGCCACCTCCGGCGGGCTGCCTCGACGCACCAGAAGCTGAACGCCGCGATCCGCCAACGCCGCAGCCGTCTCGGCCAGCCCGTGCAGCAGGAAGTGGTAGTGACGGGCGTTGGCGTCCGGGTAGTCGTCGGTCAGCCCGAAACACGCCAGCAGCGGCAACCCCAGTTCGTTGGCCTGCTCGATGGCGAACTCCAGGGCGTGGTTGCACCCGGCCCGCTGAGAGGCCTGCATCCAATAGAGCACGTATCGCCCGCCCCCGATGGGAGCGTCGTTGAGGCGTTGGATGCGGTCAGCCTGGATCATGCCGGCCCCCGACGCTGAGCTACTCGGTCTCGTCGCAACTCGCGCCCATCGGCCCATCCGATGGTGGCGCCTGCGGCGGGCGATGGATGAGGCAGTCTTCCGGATCGATGTTGCAGTTCTTCAGGCGATCGGTGGGGCTCTCGGGTTGACCGGTTCGGCTGGCGAGATAAATCGCATCCACGGCCGCCTGGGTGAGCAGACTCTCCCGTGCGGACGATTCGTAACACGCCGCGTCGCTGGCCACCGCATGGAGAAATGCCTCGGCCTGGCGGCGGTACGCCTCCATCGACGATGGCTCGCCGGGGGTGTGGTCCACGATGTTCCCCTCCGGGTCGCGGGCGATGCACAGCTCCGAGTTGGCCTGCAGCGACCCCCCGCGGCCGTGAAGGTTCAGCTCCTGGCTCATCGGGCCGGACGCCCGGCAGGTCACCACCGTCGCCATCGCACCCGAGCGATACCGCAGAACCGCCGCAGCCGTGTCGTCCGTGTCATAGACGGCGACGGGTTCGCCTTCGAGATCCTCGGTTTCGCGATGACCTGCCGACGCGACGCCGTAGACGTCCTCGGGCAGACCGAGCATCCAGATCATCAGATCCAGCGGATGATAGCCAAGGTCCAGCAGTGCTCCGCCGCCGGCCGACGCCCGGTCGCCGCGCCAACTGAGACGCGGGCCCCAATTGAACAGGTAATGCCCCCTCGCCAAAAACACCGGGCCCACCCGCCCCAGCGACTGCCGTGCGTGGTGGTAGCCCGGGGCGAACCGCCATTGCGTGCCCACCGCGAACTTCACGCCGGCCTGCTCCATCCGCTGAACCATCGCCACGCCCTCGTTCAGGTCGCGGGCGAGCGGCGATTCCTTCCAGACGTGAATCTCGCGCTCCGCACAGGCAGCGAGAATCTCCGGAGCCGCCATCGACGGGACCGCCAGGAACACCGCCCTGGGCCGAACCTCCACCAGCAGCGAACGATTGTCGGTGTAGTGGGGAACGTTCATCTCCGTGCCCACACGCTGGGCGAGGTCGCCGTCCTTGTCGGCTACGCCCACGATGTTCGCCTGGGGCAACTCGCCCAGAGCCCGCAGCGTCTGCTCGCCGGCCGCACTGAGCCCGATCACCGCAATGTCCACACGTTCCTCGGCCACGCCGTCCACCTTTCGGAAGGGCTCTGAGCGTAGGAAGAACCCCCCGCCATGTCAAGCAGGCCGCAATCGCT
>JBKHCL010000039.1:0-27610 GCA_046541875.1 Phycisphaerae bacterium
GCCACCAACCGATCATGTTGTAGCTCTTTGCCTGCACGCTTCCTGCCAGCAGGCTGAGCAGGGCGACAGCGATAATTGCTTTCCTCACGTTGCGTCTCCTTTTTCGCCGGCGGTGCCTCGTCGGCGTCGTCGGCGTGTCCCCCGCCCGGCTGATCGCGTGCCCTTCACGCGCATACCGGGCGAATTCCCGCGTCCGTGCCCAGCCGGCCGCCTTTTGCACGGTCCCGCGAGGGGCACAACACCCCTACATTATAATGAGATATTGAGTTGCGCCCAGCGCGGAGTTGTGATTTTCGCGCAAAGATCGGCCAACCCTCCGATGCCAATTCAGCCGCGGCAGGGGCGTTGTCCCGAAGCCGACGAGTCGCTATCCTGCGGGGGTCATGGCCGACGAAACGAAACAGGCTGTCGTGTTGCTCTCGGGCGGGTTGGACTCTGCCACCGCGCTGGCGATCGCGCGGAGCGAGGGATTCATCTGCCACGCGCTGAGCTTCGATTACGGCCAACGTCACCGCTGGGAGCTGGACGCCGCCCGGGCCGTCGCACAGGCCCAGGGGGTGGCGGACCATCGCGTGGTCTCTCTGGATCTCTCAGCGGCAGGGGGGTTCGGGCATTCGGCGCTCACCGACGCCATCGACGTGCCCAAGGACCGCCCCGACCACGGCGGAATCCCGGTGACCTACGTCCCCGCGCGGAACACGATCTTCCTGAGCATCGCCCTGGGGCTGGCGGAGGTCATCGGCGCGTGGGACATTGTCCTGGGCGTCAACGCGGTGGACTACAGCGGCTATCCGGACTGTCGGCCGGCGTTTGTGGAAGCCTTCGAGAACCTGGCGAATCTCGCGACAGCCGCTGCGGTGGAGGACAACGGGCGATACCACATCCACGCGCCGCTGGTGAAGCTCACCAAGGGGCAGATCGTCGCCCGGGGGCTGGAGCTGGGCGTGGACTACTCGTTGACCCACTCCTGCTACGACCCGCTCGCGGGCGGGCGTCCCTGCGGGCATTGCGATTCCTGCCGACTCCGACGAGAGGGTTTCCGCGCCGCCGGCAGCGAGGACCCGCTGCAATACCCAGCCGACCTGTAAGCACGGCCAATTGAAGTACGACGGGCGTCTCTCCTGTCGAGCGTTCACGTAGCACGGCCTTCCAGGCCGTGCATGCATGGGCTGGAAGCCCATGCCACGAAGTCATTCCGCCCTCAACAAGTTGCGGGCCCTACGGTTGGAGCACTGAGGAAGCCCCCACCGTCAGGTGGGGGATGGACGCACCCCGTAGCACGGCCTTCCAGGCCGTGCATGCATGGGCTGGAAGCCCATGCCACGAAAGACCCCTCCGAGGAAGCCCCCACCGTCAGCCGTTCCGCCGGCAAACCACCTTGGTTCCCCGGATACCACACCCTTGCGCGAACAAGGCGTATCTCCATGTTTTGAATCGCTGGGCCCGACCCCGGTGGTTCGCCAGCCCTACAAGCCCCCACCGTCAGGTGGGGAGGCATGCGCAGAACCGTTTGCAGGAGTTGTTCCCTTCGCAACAAGCTGTTCGGTTTGGTCTGCGGCGGTGCGGTCTGGTATGATCAGGCGTTGCCGCGCCCGTCGGGATCGGGCGCGGGGTTTCCGGACGTCGAGAGGAACGCATGCCCGATTTCAAAGTGGTCTCCGAATACCAGCCGGCCGGCGATCAGCCTGCTGCGATCGACCAGCTCGAGAAGAACATCCGCATGGGTCAGCACAACAATGTTCTGCTGGGCGCGACCGGTACGGGCAAGACGTACACCATGGCCCACTTGGTCGAGCGGCTGCAGAAGCCCACGCTGGTCATCAGCCACAACAAGACGCTGGCGGCCCAGCTCTACGAGGAGTTCAAGGAGCTCTTCCCCGACAACGCCGTGGAGTACTTCGTCAGCTACTACGACTACTATCAGCCCGAGGCGTACATCCCCCAGCGGGACATCTACATCGAGAAGGACGCCTCGCGCAATGACGATCTCGATCGGCTGCGTCTGGCGGCGACGGCATCGCTGACCAGCCGAAACGACGTGCTCATCGTCGCCAGCGTCTCGTGCATCTTCGGGTTGGGCAGCCCCGAGCAGTACCTCAAGAGCGTCTGCACGATTCGCGTGGGCGACCTCCGCGAGCGCAACGCCATTCTCGAGCACCTCGTGCAGCTGCAGTACGACCGCAACGACATCGACTTCAAACGCGGCACGTTCCGCGTCCGCGGCGACACGGTGGACATTTACCCGGCCTACGAGGAGTTCGGCTACCAGGTGGAGATGTTCGGCGACCAGGTCGAGGCGATCCACCTGATCAATCCCACCACCGGCCAACGTCTGTCCAGCACCGACCAGGTGTTCATCTTCCCGGCGGTGCACTACGTCGTGGAAGAGGGCAGCATCGAGGCGGCCGTCGCGAGCATCCGCGCCGAGTTGGAGAACCGCGTGATCGCCCTGAAAAACGACGGCAAACTGCTCGAGGCCCAGCGGCTCCAGGCCCGCACCAAGTACGATATGGAGATGCTCATGGAGGTGGGATACTGCTCGGGCGTGGAGAACTACTCCCGCCACCTCGACGGCAGGGCCCCGGGCGAGAAGCCTTACACGCTGATCGACTACTTCGGCGACGATTTCCTGATGATCATCGACGAGTCGCACGTGACCATTCCGCAGCTTCGGGCGATGTACAACGGCGACCGCGCCCGCAAGGAGGTACTCGTGGAGCACGGGTTCCGCCTGCCCAGCGCGATGGACAACCGCCCGCTGAAGTTCGAGGAGTTCGAGGGCATCTGGACCGACGCGGTGTTCGTCTCGGCGACGCCGGCTGCCTACGAACTGGAGCTCGCCGGCGGCGACGTGGTCGAGCAGGTCATTCGCCCCACCGGCCTGGTGGACCCGCAGGTGGAAGTGCGTCCCGCCCAGGGACAGGTGCCCGACCTGCTGGAAGAGATCCGCGCCCGCGTGGCCAATCAGCAGCGTGTTCTGATCACCACGCTCACCAAACGACTGGCCGAGGACCTCTCCGAGTACATCCGCCAGGAGGGGTTCACCTGCAAATACCTCCACTCGGAGGTGGACACGCTGGACCGCGTGGACATCCTTCGCGACCTTCGGCTGGGGAAGTTCGACGTGCTGGTGGGCGTGAATCTCCTTCGCGAGGGGCTGGACCTGCCGGAGGTCTCGATGGTGGCGATTCTCGATGCCGACAAGGAGGGGTTTCTCCGCTCGGCGACCAGCCTCATTCAGACCATCGGGCGATGCGCGCGAAACGTCGAGGGCAAGGTGTTCCTCTACGCCGATCGGATCACCCCCGCAATGCGGCAGGCGATGGACGAGACCTCCCGTCGGCGCGAGCGGCAGTTGGCGTACAACGAGGAACACAACATCACTCCCCAGACGATCAAGAAGGCGGTTCGCGACGGGCTCGCCCAGCAGCTCCAGGCCCGCAAGACCGCTCGCCAGGCCATCCGCGCCGGCGAGGAGGAGTTCGACCGCACCGAGCTGATCGCCAAGCTGGAGGAGGAGATGTTCGAAGCGGCGGAGGCGCTGGAGTTCGAGCAGGCGGCGCGGCTGCGCGATCGCATCGAACGTTTGAAGATCAAGGAAGAAGATGCTGCCAAGGACGGCGACCTCCAAGCGGGTATGCAGGAGGCGGCCGAGGAGTGAGTGGTTTCAGCCCCGGTCGGGCTCTGTGCAGACTGCGGGTGACCCAGAAAGCGGACGGGGCTCTGTTTTTTAGGGCGACAGTGTTATGAAATGCGCAGCGGGGGCGTAATTCGAAGCAACGATGACGCAAATGAGGGTTGCGTTTACGCCCGCCAATGACGATAATAAAGATGTACTTGTGACAGGTCAACATTCGCCTGAAGGCCGCAGGATTGAGATATTTTGCGCAGCGAAGTTGACCGACTTCTCTGAGGTGATGACATGAAACATTCTACGGGCCACGGGTTTACCCTCGTCGAACTGCTGGTCGTGATTGCGGTGATCGTGTTGCTGATTGCCATTCTCATGCCCGCTCTGCAGCAGAGCAAGGACCTCGCGCGGTCCGCGCTGTGCAAGAACAATCTCAAGGAGCTCACGACGGCCTACTCGATGCGACAGGCCGACCGCATGAACAAAGGACGGGGATACACCGACGCGGTCGTGCGGAACGTGTATGGCTGGCCGGGCGAACTGAATGAATACGCCGGCGGCGAGAGCGACGTGTTCATGTGCCCCTCGGCCGAGATCGATCCGGACAGGGGCCCGTGGGGCAAAGACGACCCATCGGCGGACGGCTACGACCAGTTCGTGGACATGCCCGGATTCGCCGTTCGGTGTACCATCGGCGGCGTGAGGGCCGACATTCCCATGTCCAACGCTCACCCGCGGATGAAAACCGTCCCCTGGAGTGCCCGCAGCGGACAGCGGTGGGACTCCCACTACGACAGCAAGCCCGACCATGCCCTGATCCTGGAGTTCTGCGACGACTACGGCAGATACGGTGCGGACGGCTCGGGCCTGGGCGATTGGTGGAGCAATCCCGAAAACCAGTTCTCCTACGTCCCGATCAGCGACGAGGAACTGGAGGGCATCGGCTGGAAGGTGGACGCCTACCGCCACAAGAAGTTCATCTACGATGGTCAGGTCGTTACCCAGCGTGGCCCGGCGGGCATCCGCAGCCGGATGGTCACCACCGAGCTGGCGGGCAATGCAACGTATGGGATGAACGCCCGGCAACACGCCTTCCGCCGCGCCGAGCGGAAGATTCTCCTGCTGGACTACAACAAGCTCGTCGCCGACGTGGTCGGTTCGTCGGCCGTCGATGTGTGGGACGAGGAAGTCGCCCCGCGCCATCTGGACCAGGTCAACGCCGCATTCGCGGACGGCAGCGTGGCCACCTACAACCCCGACGACATCGACCCGGGACTCTCGAACGTCCACGACACGATGTGGAAGCCCGCCGTCGACCGCCCGCTGGCGGACTGACCTCGGCCGGAGCGAAACAGCCCTATGCCTCAATTGACACGCAAGCAGATTATCGTGGGCGCGATCCTGACGGTTCTACTGGTCGTCGCGGTCGTGGAGTATCTCTACCTTTATGGGCCGTTGGGCGAAGGTGAGCCCTCCGCCGAGCAGCTCACGAAGACGGCCATGGAAGCCCCCCAGGTCAATGAGCGCGAGAAGGCCGTCTTGAGGCTGGGTGCCAAGGGTCGCGTCGCCGTCCCGCAGTTGCGCGAGGTGCTTCGCCAGGCCCGCGAGCCGGAGGTGAAGGCCGCCGCGGTCCGCTCGCTGGCGGACAACTACGACTACCAGAGCGTACCGGCCATGCTCAAAGGCCTCGATGATCCCTCTCCGCTGGTTCGGTCCCGCTCGCACGCCGCCCTTGTCAAGGTGCTGGGCGTCAAGGCGATTGACTACGACGTGCATGCCCCGCCGGCTGAGCAGCAGAAGTACGTGGAGTTCTACCGCAGCCAGTGGAAGGGCCTCCAGGGCAGCCCCGCCATGAGAGCCCAGGAGGAGAAGGTCGACCGCATCAAGGGTCCCATCGGCGGCCGATAGGGCGCGGGGGCTGGTCGCCTCAGTCGGGCTCTTTTCCGGTGGGGTTCGCAGGTGTCCGGGCGGGTTCTTCGTGCCCGTCGGTTCCGTTGTCCCCGCCGAGCCTTCCGATGAGCGTTGTCACGGCGAAACCGGCCACGATCAACCCCAAAGCTGCGGGGACCTGCCACCACTCCGGCGTGAAGAATTCCGTGGGCCAATCGTCCGGCGAGAGCTTCGCCCGCAGACCGGGCGTGACCACCTGCCCCTTGAACGTGCTGCCCAGGGGCGGCTCGACGCCCTGCTGGAAAGGCCAAAGCCCGATTACCGCCCCGAAGAGCAGTCCCAGCAGCACGCCCAGCGTGGCCCGCGCGTGATGATGCAGCAGCCAACGCAGCAGGTTGCTGACCGCTACAATGCCCACCACCACGCCCACGCCGACCGGCGCGATCACCTGCAGGAGCGGCTCGGCCAGTGATGCACCCTCAGCCCCCTTGAGCCCGCTTTTGAGCTGGTCGACGGCATGGAGGATCGGCACGTACGCCCCGAGCACCAGCAGCAGGTATCCACCGCTGACCCCGGGCAGGATCATCGCGCCGGCGGCCAACGCGCCGGCCAGGAACATCGCCGCCAATCCGTCGTTGGCGCCCGCTCCGCCGGCGGAGGTGGACTGGGCGATTGCGATCGCCGCCATCCCCGCAAAGCCGAACGCCGCGGCGATCCAGACGGTCTTGCCGGGGCGATCGATCATCCGCCGGACAATCGGCACGCCACCCAGCGTCAGCCCGATGAACAGCGAGTACATCACCCATCGGTGGTCCACCACCAGCGACTTGACGGGACCGGCCAGCAGGAGGATCGCCGCGCCGGCCGAGACGATCACGACCGCCAGAACCAGCAGCGAACGGGGGCGGAACTTCAGCGTGGTGACCTCGGCGATCGCGTCGATGAATCGTTGATAGATCCCGGCAGCCACCAACATGGTTCCCCCGCTGATTCCGGGTACGAGGTTCGCCAGGCCCATCAGCACACCGCCGACGGCGCTACGGACCGCCAGGGCGGCAGAGCCCAACGGCGCCGGCGGGGCGGATTCGTGGGTGTCTTTCTCGTTGCTCATCGGGTTCGGTTCTCCTCGCCGGGTCACCGGCGTTTTCGGGATGTCCTCAAACCATCCCCAATGTCTCCTCCGGAGGCAAGCGGGAATTTTCCCCGCGTCCGGCCGGTTCGGCCGGCGTGCCTCGCGGTCGAGCGGCGGGGCGTGTAGAATGGCCTCATGGATTCTGCAGACCCCAGACGCGCTCTGATCGCCCTCAGCGGCGGGGTGGATTCCTCGGTCGCGGCGGCTTTGCTGCTGGAGCGGGGTTGGGAGGTCCGCGCCACGCACCTGAAGCTCTACGAGCCTGCCGAGGTCGGCCTGCCCGCCGGCAGCTGCGCCTGCGGCAGCGACGACGCCTTCGCGGTGGCCGACGCATTGGGCATTCCGTGCGACCTGCTGGATGTCTCGGATGAGTTCGCCTCGATCATCGAGCATTTCGTGGACGAATACGCTGCCGGCAGAACGCCCAATCCCTGCCTGCTGTGCAACGCGCGGATCAAGTTCGGTAAGCTGTGGGCCCACGCCCGTTCGCTGGGTTGCAGCCACCTGGCGACGGGGCATTACGCGCGCACAGCCGACCGTGGCGACGGGCCTGCCATCGTGCGGGCGGCCGACCCGGCCAAGGACCAGTCCTACGCCCTGTTCGACCTGTCTTGCGATGTGCTCGGGCACATCCTGCTGCCGATCGGCGAGCTTGCCGACAAGGCCCGGACGCGCCGGCTCGCGAGGCGGTGGGGGCTGCCCGTCCACGACAAGCCCGATTCGCAGGAGGTCTGCTTCATCCCGGACGACGACTACGCCCGCCTGCTGCGGGAGCGGGCGCCCCACGCGACCCGTCCCGGTGAGATCGTCAACGCCGAAGGCGAGGTCCTCGGTGAGCACGAAGGTTATGGCCTTTACACCATCGGGCAGCGTCGCGGGTTGGGGGTGGCCGGCGGCGTTCCGCTGTACGTCACGCGGATCGACCCCGGGGCGAATCGCATCGTTCTGGGTCCGCGTGAGGAGGTCCATGCGAGGCATCTCACCGCCCGTGAGGCCAACTGGCATGCCGACGTGCCCGACGAATTCGGCGCGACGGTACAGATCCGCTACAACCACCAGGGAGCGCCCGCCGAGGTGAAACGCACCGGCGACGACGCCTTCGAGGTCACGTTCGACCAGCCCGTTCACGCCATTACGCCCGGGCAGGCGGCCGTGGTGTATGACGGCGACCGTCTACTGGGCGGAGGGTGGATCGAGTGAGGCATCCAAGGTAGAATGTAGAGTAGGGTCATCAGCAGGAGTATCAAAAGGAACGTACCATGATCGACGCCAAGAAGGCCGTCAATGCGGCGAGTGACTATTTCCGGGAGGTCACCGGGTACAGCGGGGATGTGACCGTTGAGGAGATTGAGCTTGACGAGTCCGATGAGTACTGGTGGGTGACGCTGGGGTACCTCAAAGAGGATCTATCCAACCCGTTTGGCCGGGCCTTCAAGGCGTTCCGTGTGCGCGCCAGTGACGGGAAGGTGACGGCCATGAAGATCCGCAGAGTAGTGGGCTAGTAAACCCAGGGGGCTTGTTTTGCAGGTTCCACGGACGGTTGTTCTTGACACGAATGTTCTTCTGTTGTTCCTAGTGGGGGAAACTGATCCGAAACTCATCCCTCGCATCCGACGCCTGAGTCGATATACCATCGACGCCTACTGGGCTTTGAAGCAGAAGCTCGATGGGAGGAGTCGGTTTGTCGTCACTCCGCATGTGTTGGCGGAGCTCTCGAACCTGTCTTTTCGCGATTTCACCGGTGATTTACGGAGACGGTATCTGCATGTTGTCCGTGGTGTTCTGTCGGATTTTATCGAGGCTGCCGTCAGCAAGGACACCATCCTCAGCCATCCACTGCTGGAGAAGGTTGGCGTAACTGACGTGTCGCTCGCTGAGGTGGGTGCAAAGCCGAACACCGTCGTCGTGACGGACGACTTCAGGGCAGCCGGGCTTCTGCAGAAGCGGGGCTGTATGGTCTGGAATACCAACTGGATGTTGGGGCAGATGTACCTTGATGACGAATGATACTCTTCGCATATTGGCCGTTCATCCCGGGGCGCTGGGCGACGTGGTGCTCTTCGGGCGACTGATGGAGCGATTCGTCGGCCGGGCGACGCTCATCGCCGGCGGGCAGAAGGCGGATCTGCTGGGGGCGCTCGGGGTGGTCGAGGCGTCGATGGACTTCGATTCGCTCCCGATCTCGGAGATCTTCACCGACACGCCGCTGGAGCATTGCGCGCTGCCGAGGTGGTTGGGCGAGCACGATCTGCTGGTCAGTTGCTTCGGCGACGGCGCGTCGACCGACGGGCAACGGCTGGCGGGGGCGGCGCGGGTCGAGCGGGCAAGCTTTCTGCCCATTCGACCGCCGGAGGGGTTCGACGGTCACCTTCTGGGGCTTTGGGCAGACCTGCTGGGAATGGACGCCCCTGCGCTGGACCCGCCCGGCTGGGTCGTCCCGCCTGCGTTGAGGCGGTCGGCTGACGAGATGCTCTCCGCCGCCGGGGCCGCCGGCGCGGGGGAAGCTGTCCTGCTGCATCCGGGCAGCGGGTCGGCTGAGAAGAATTGGCCCATCGAGCGGTATGTCGCACTGGCCGAGGCGCTGCGTTCAGCCGGCTGGGAGGTGTGGTGGTCGCTGGGACCCGTCGAGCGCGAGCAGGGAATGGACCGTGCGCTGCGGGAGCGCGGCGCGCCGGGAACGCTCCTCGGGCCGATGACGCTGGGCGAATTGGCCGGCGTGCTGGCTGCTTCGGAGGTCATGGTCGGCAACGACTCGGGTGTATCGCACCTGGCGGCTGCCATCGGCAGACGGACGGTGAGCCTGTTCGGGCCCGCCGGCAACGCGGACCACTTCCGCCCGATCGGGCCGGCGGTGACGGTGCTGGAGGCCGACTCGCTGGAGGACATCGCCCCCGGTGACGTGCTGGAACGGCTGAGCCAACCGTAGAATCGCGGGCTGTGATGTCGCGCTCGGGCGCCCGGGCGGGTTCTCACTTTCGCTCCCGTCGGCGTTGGGTACAATAACGCCATGCAGATCCGAACGAAAATCGTCGCCACCATCGGGCCGGCCAGCGCCACGCCCGACCGCCTGAGCGAGTTGGCCCGGGCCGGCGTGGATACGTTCCGCGTGAACTTCTCCCACGGAACGCCCGAGCAGCGGCAGGGCTTTCTCGACGCCATCCGGCAGGTTGAAGATGAGTTGGGCGAGCCCCTGGCGGTGATGGCCGACCTGTGCGGGCCGAAGATTCGCGTCGGTCCGGTCTGTGGCGGGTCGGTCCTGCTGGTCGAGGGGCAGCAGCTCATCATCCAACGCGAGCCGGTGGAAGGGTCGGCTGAGCGGATCTCCACGACCTTGCCGGAGCTCGTGGACGAAGCGGATCCCGGCGAGACCATTCTCATCAACGACGGCCAGATCAAGCTCGTGGTCGATCGCGTCAATCCGCCCGACGAGATCGTCACCCGCGTCGAGCGAAGCGGTGTGCTCTCCAGCGGAAAGGGCGTGAACCTGCCTCACACGAACCTCACGCTCTCGGCCCTGACGGAGAAAGACCGCAGCGATGCGGCGTGGATCGCCCAGCGGGATTTCGACTTCGTCGCGCTGTCGTTCGTGCGGTCGGCCGACGATGTCAAAACCCTCCGCGAGCTGCTGGAGCGCGACGGGTGCGACGCCCATATCATCTCCAAGATCGAGAAGCCTCAGGCACTGGACCACATCGAGGAGATCATCCAGGTCGTCGACGGGGTCATGGTGGCGCGGGGCGATCTCGGCGTGGAGATCGATCTGCCCTCGGTGCCTGTCGCCCAGAAGCGGATCGCGCTGCTGGCCCAGCAGGCCGGCAAGCCGTGCATTATCGCCACGCAGATGCTCGAAAGCATGACGCACTCGGCCGTTCCCACCCGGGCGGAGGTTTCGGACGTCGCCAACGCCGTGCTGGATCACGCCGACGCGGTGATGCTCTCGGGCGAGACGGCCGTCGGCGATTATCCCGTCCAGACGGTCGCCATGATGAACCGCATCGTCGCCGAGGTGCAGGCCTACCACGACGAGCTGTGTCAGACGCCCCCGGCCCGGCTGGCAAGGTTGCCGATTGCCGCTGCCGTCGCCGGCGGGGTCAAGGGCATCCTCAACGAAGAGGAAATCGCGGCCGTCTGCGTGTTCACCGCGACCGGGGCGACCGCGCGGGCACTGGCGAAGTCACGCCCGGCCAGACCGATTCTGGCGATCTCGCCTTCGCAGCGGTCGGTGCGGCGGATGTGCCTTTACTACGGCGTGCAGGCCCGGCAGGCCGACGCCCCCGAGCACACCCGCGAGGTGCTGGCGCTGTTCGAGCGGTTTGCCAAGGATCTCGGAATTGCCTCCCCCGGTGAGAAGCTCGTGGTCGTGTCCGGCCGACCGATCGGTCAGCCGGGCGCCGCCAACACCATCGTCGTGCACACCGTCTCCTGACGGGCGGACCGGCACTCAGCCGATCGGCACGAAGCGCAACTCGTCGTCCCGCGTATCCAGCCAGGCGCAGCTGGGCTCGAGTCCGCCGCGCGGATGGTGAAGCGCGCCGGGGTTGATCACCCGTACCTCGCCCACGCGGTCGTCCCGCCGGCGGTGCGTGTGGCCGTGCGCGACGTAGGCGAACTGTCCGCCGTCGATGAGTTCATCGAGCAGCCCGGCGAGATGGCCATGGGTTGCTGCCAGGTGCTTTCCGCCGGCAAGCGGTACGGTGACGAAGTCGGTAGCGTAGGTAACACGACCCCGCCGGGCGGCTGTGGAAAGGTCGCCCATCGCGCGGTCCATGTTGCCCGCGACGAGATACGTCTTCGCGTCCGCCCCGGCCAGCAGGTCCAGGCACTGCCGAGAGCAGAGGTCGCCACAATGGACCAGCGCGGCGATGCCGATTTCGCTCAGCGCATCGATGGCGGCGGACAGTCGTCTGGCGTTTCCGTGTGTGTCCGATACAATACCGATATTCACAGTATTTCCGCTCCTGCAGGACGAATCCTCCGAGGACGGTAGCATAGCACAGTCTCCTTGAGAAAGAGAACCCCATGAACCTGCTTGCGATCCTTGTCACCTCGCTTTTCTGCCTTGTCGCCGTCGCCTCGGGGCAGGGTCCGCAAACACCCTCAGCCGACGGCGTTCTCAAGACGCTTCGGGAGGATCGCCCCCGATTGCTGCTCACCGATGAGCGTTTGGCTGAGCTCAAGAAGCTCGCCGGGAGCGACTCGCTTCTGCGGAAGCTCGTAGCTCACAACACCGCCCAGGCCGATAAGCTCCTCGAAGCAAAGGTGCTCAAACGGGTGTTGAAGGGCCCGCGGTTGCTGGGCGTCAGCAGGGAGCTCGTGGAGCGGGTTTACACGCTGGGGGTCGCGTATCGTTGGACGGGCAAGGAGAAGTACGCCCACGCGTTGCGGCGCAACCTGCTGGCGGTGTGCGGGTTTAAAGACTGGAACCCGTCGCACTTCCTGGACGTCGCGGAGATGTCGCACGGTGTGGGCGTCGGGTACGACTGGATCTACGAAACACTCAGCGACGCCGACAGAAAGACGATTCGCGAAGGACTCATCAAACACGGGATGCGCCCTGGCAGGCATGGCCTGCAGATGCGGAACGGCAGGACCCGCGCCTGGTGGGCCCGCTGCGAGCACAACTGGAACCAGGTCTGCCTCGGCGGGCTCAGCGTGGGCGCCCTGGCGATCGCTTCGGAAGCCCCCAGCCACGCCAGGCGCATTGTCCCGCGGGCGGTCGAGTTCATGCCCAATGCGCTGAAGCACTACGCCCCGGATGGAGCCTGGGGCGAAGGCGTGAGCTACTGGGCCTACGCCACCCGGTACACCGCCTACGGGTTGGGAGCGATGCAGACGGCCCTGGGGACGGACTTCGGCCTCTCGGAGATCGACGGACTCGCCGAGGCGGGCGCGTTTCCTTTGGCGATGACGGGCCCGTCGGGAATGTACCTGAACTTCGCGGACATCGGCGAGCGGTCGCGCCTGACCGATCAGCCCTGTCTGTACTGGCTCGCGCGGAAGTACGACAGGCCCATGTACGCATGGGGTCAATCGAGGCTCATCGCCGACGGAAAAGGCAAGCCGCAGAATATCGTGTGGTACACGCCGGCCCCGAAGAAGAAGCCCACGCTCAAGCTGGACTGGCGGTTCGGCGGGTCGGTTGAGGTGGCAACGTTCCGAAGCGCCTGGGACGACCCGAACGCACTGTGGCTGGGGGTGAAGGCGGGATTCAACCAGGTCAATCACGGCCATCTGGACCTGGGAAACTTCGAGATCGAAGCGCTCGGCGTGCGCTGGGCGAGGGACCTGGGCAAAGACGATTACAACCTGCCCGGCTACTGGGACCGCAAGCGAGGCGGTACGCGGTGGCGATACTATCGGCTGAATTCGCTCAGCCACAACGTCATCACGCTGGACGCCAACAGCCAGGACCCCTATGCGACCTCGACGATGACGACCTTCCACAGCGACAAACATCGCGGCCTGGCGGTGATCGCGATGAAGGGGCTGTTCCCGGGACGGTGTGAGCAGGCCAAACGGGGAACGCTGCTGGACCGCGCGTCCGGTCGGTTCGTGGTGCAGGACGAGATGCAGCTTAAACGGGCGTGCGAGGTCGCCTGGGGCATGACGACGGACGCGAAAATCGAGCTCGACGGCGACGTGGCGATCCTCCACCAGGACGGGCGTCGGCTGGCGGCACGGATCGTCTCGCCCGATGGTCTGACGTTTTCCACCGAGTCGGCCGTCCAGAAGAAACCGCAGAAGTCCAACCGTGGCGCAGGTCGGTTGATGATACGCACCAAGGCGGATAAAGGTCCGCTTCGTCTGATCGTGGAATTCGTGCCTCTCAAGGGCAGCAGAAAGAAGCTGCCTGAGGCCCCTCCGGTACGCCCGCTGAGCAAGTGGACCGCTGAGAAAGTCAGCGACTAACAGCGGCTCGCCCCTTGTCGGGCGCGTGTCATCGACTTGCGACAGGTGCCCCGGCCGATCGCGTCACGAGTCGTCGTCCGGTATTGGTCTGCATCGGTTCGATCGCGGCCTGTTCGATGAGTTCGTCGGTCGGGCAAGGCCGGCGCAGAGGCAGGCGGGCGTCGTACCACGCCGCGACCGGCCTCCATCCGCCGTCGGGCAGGCGAACGGGTCGCGAGTCCGAGGTGCCCAAGCGGGCCGGGTCCATCTGTTCCAGGACAGCGGCGACTCGATCCCGCTGGTCGTGGGCATCGCGGAGGGAATGGAGACATTGGTTGGCGTATCGGCTGTGCCCGCCGGGGACGAGCTGTTGCTCGTAGGCGGCGGCGATCCGGTCGCGCTGCGTGGAGATTGCCCGGTCCATCTCGCCCAGCATCGCCTCGATCGCCTGGCGCGAGTCGGCGTCGTTGCGGATCTCCCAGCCGTCTTTGCCGAGAGCACGGACCGAAGCGCCGTTCTTCTTCAACTGGGGAATCAGCCCTGCCAGTTGCTGATCGTGCACGACGACCACCAACGTGCTCTGGGTCGGCAGATTCGAATGGCAGGCCGACAGGCAAAGGCACACCAACAGCATCGCCGCGACAAGCGCAGCCCGGGACAGGTGATACGGCATAGTTACCCTCTCTTGTTGTGCAGCGGATCTCCTCCGGGGCGGATCCCTCCGATCGGCCCGTTCTGTGTATCGGCCGATTCGCTTTGGATCTTCTGCAAACCCGGGCGATCAACCCCGGCAAATGCCTCTGCCGCGCACAGAAAAGCGTGCCGACCGGTGGGTCGACACGCTTGGGAAAACGGTGGGGTTTCCTCCGTGCCTCAGGACTCCATCTCGGCGAGGACCTCGTCGGGCAGGTCGAAGTTGGCGTGCACTTTCTGCACGTCGTCGTGGTCTTCGAGCTCTTCCATGAGGCGGAGGACCTTGCGGGCCTGGTCGCCCTCGACGGCGATGGTGTTGTTGGGGACCATCGCCAGCTCGGCCGCGTCGGGCTCGATGTTCGCTGCCTCCAGGGCTTCCCTGGTGGCGCTGAAGGCCGAGGGCGAACAGAGAATCTCGAACACGTCGCCGTCGCGTTGCACGTCGTCGGCGCCGCCTTCCAGGGCGATCTCCATGAGCGTATCCTCATCGGCCTTGTCTGCCGAGACGACGAACGTACCCTTCTGCTCGAACATCCAGGCGACGCAGTTGGTCGCCCCGAGTTGTCCGCCGGACTTTTCGAAGATCTTGCGCATCTCGGGGGCTGTGCGGTTTCGGTTGTCCGAGAGGCAGTCGATGATGAACGCCACTCCGCCCGGGCCATAGCCCTCGTAGACGACTTCTTCGTAGCTTTCGCCTTCGAGGTCGCCGGTGCCCTTTTTGACGGCCTTTTCGATGGTGTCCTTGGGCATGTTGACCGCTTTGGCCTCGTCGATGGCGTAGCGGAGGGTGAGGTTCATGTCCGGGTCGCCCCCGCCGCTGCGGGCGGCGACGATGATCGCCCGGGCGCACTTGCTCCACTTCTTGCCTCGTGCGGCGTCGTTGCGGGCTTTCTTATGCTTGATGTTCGCCCATTTACTGTGTCCAGCCATGTCCGTGGTATCTCCGGTTGACGGGGCGGCAGACCCCGGGTTTGCGTCGGGTTCACTCCAGGTACGGATGACTATTCTACCGGAGAGTCCTCCGTTTGCGAAGAGGGTTTGACGCCCTCTCCCAGCGGGGCCAGTTTCGGCTGGCGTCCTTCCTTGAGGGCCACCAGCTTCGCCTCGGCCCGGATGATGACGTCTTTGACCTCGTTGGTGCGTTGCTTGATCTTCATGCCCAGACGGGCTGCGTCGCTCCAGAGGTCCCGGGCCCGTTGCTTCCAGCCCAGGCGGTACATCACGTCGCCGGCGTGATCGAAAATCACCGGGTGCGCTGCCGTCGGGTCGTTCGCGTCGACAAAGGCCTGGTCCTCCAGGATCCGCTGGAACTGCTCGCCGGCAGCGGAGAATTTTCCCTGCTTATAGAGCACCCAGCCCAGCGAGTCGAGAAAGGCCGTCGTGCCGGGCCGACTCTGCAGGGCCCGGCGGATCATCCGTTCAGCCTTGGGGAGATTCTGCCCCGTGGTGGCGTAAACATAGCCCAGATCGTTGTTGATGCCCGGGTCCTGGCGGTCCATGCTGTAGATCTGCTCGAGGACGGAGATCTGGTCCTTCTGGCGATTCAGCTCGCTCAACGCCAGGGCTTTGTATCGCATCAGGGCGACGTCGCGCGGATGCTTCTTGAGGTAGGCCTCCGCCTTGTTCAGGGCGGCCTTGTTCTCACCGGCGGATACCAACGCCACCACGTGGGTAACCCGCGACCAGTGCAGCGTCTGGGCTTCGCCGCGTGAGGGCGTCGCCAGATCGGTGGGCACCTTGATGCTCTTGACCCACTCGCCCAGGAGCTTGGCGGCGTCGGCGTACTGTTCGGCGTCCTGCAGGGCGGCCACCAGTGCCTGTCGCGGCGCGAGGGCGGCGGGGGAATTCTCGATCCAGTTCAGGGCGTAGGAGCGGGCCTTCTTGAGGTTGTCCGCCTCGCCCCAGCAGAGAATCTTCATGGTCCGCAGGTGCTCGACGGCGGCGCCGGTCTCTCCGTCGATCCAATCATCCAGGAGTTTCTGGGCCCGATCGTACTGCTCGTGGTCCATCAGCAAGGCAGATGAGAGACGCTGCACGTAGCGGCGGCGTTCCAGCAACTCCAGCGACTCATCGCCGTTGTCGGTTTCCCCAGCCCGGGTGGTGAGCTCCTTGACCCATTCCCTGGCCTCTCCGGCGAGCTTGCCGTACCGGCCGGCTTCGGCGTGGATGCGAAGGCGCTGGGAGCGGAGCGTCTCGGCGTCGGCGTTGGCGTCGCTTTTCAGACGCTCGTCGATCATCGCCATCGCCTCATCGTACTTCTTCGCCTTACCGAGCAGTTCGACGGCCCGCCAGAAGTACCAGCGTTTCAGGGCGGAGCTGTCCTGGGCGTCCTTCTCGGCGTCGTACCATCGGCCGGCGTGCCGGGCGGCGACGGCGTAATGTTCGCCTCGCTCCCAGATGTCCAGCAGCATTCGCCGCAGGATCAGGTCGTTGGGGTCATACGTGCGGGTCGCCTGGATCGCCTCGGCGGCCGGGTCAAACCGCTGGAGCTTGACCAGGGCGGCAGCATAGGACATCGCTGCCGACCGGGCTGCGTGCGTCCGGCGGAACAGCGCGCCCCACTGCTTGGCGGCGGGCTCGTGCTGTCCGACTTCGCCGTAGAGATACGCCAGCAGTTCGCGGGCCGGTTCGTAGTCCGGATGGTTCCGCACGATGGTGGAGATTTCCTTCTCCATCCGTTCGAAGACATCCTTGGGGAGCATCCCGCCAAAGTCGACCAGCTCATCGCGCAGGGCCAGGCTGCGGACGCGGACGTCGTTTCCCAGAGCGAGTTTGAGGTCCTTCATCAATTCGTCAAAACGCTCGCCGTTCCTCTGGGCCATCGCCAGGCGGGCCTGCATGAGCTTGCCCTCGGCCGGTGGCGCGAGTCGCTGGGTGGCGCGGGAGGCGATGGCTTCGGCTTCGGCGAAACGGCGGGTCTGGAAGTAGCTCTCGAAGAGGGCGTTGTACAGCCTCGCGTCGCGCGGGGCCTTGAGGAGCGATTCCAGCAATGTGCGACGGGCGCGGGTCGTCTCGGCTCGACGCTCCAGGATGTCGGCCTGCAGCAGGGCGGCCGGCACGTAGGCGTCGTCGAGCTTGCGGGCTTCGGCGAGCGTCTTCAGCGCGGTGGCCGGTTGATACCGGGCCAACTGGATCCGCGCCCGGATGGTCAGCAGCATCGACGAGGGAGCCTTGGCGGCGACGGACTTCAACTGCGCGTCAAGCTGTCGGAGGCGGTCGGCGTCGCCGCCGGCCAGGGCGTCATCGGCCAGGGCGGCGTAAGCGGGGGAGAAATCGGGGTCGGCCTGGAGAGCGGCCTGGTGGAGCTTGCGTGAGAGCGCATCGGCACCCTTGGTCGCAGCCAGCCTGGCGGCGGCGTATCGCTGTCCGGCGGTGGAGCTTTTGTCCTTCAATGTGGCGGTGGCCACCTGGCGGGCGTCGGCCTGAGAGTAGGCAGCCGAGATGCGACGCAGCACCCCCGAGAGGTCGTCGGCCTGCGAGGGAGCGGCGTTGTAGACCGTGCCCAGCAGGTTCAGGGCGGCGGTGGTCTTCTTCCGGCGGAGGTACAGATCTGCCAGTTCCTCCGCGGCCGACGTGCCGGCGGGGTTGGTCTGGACGATCGTTTCGAGGATGGTGGCGGCGTCGTCGAGGTTTCCCATCGTCCGGGCGGCCTGGGCGAGGGTGAGGCCGATCCGGCGATCGAACCGTTTCTTCCTGGTCGCCCGCCACAGCCGAAGTGGCATGTCCTGGTCGTAGGAGGCGATGGCGAGCTGCCGGGCCAGCGGCAGCACGTACGTTCGCAGCGTTCGCTCGGTGAGGAGGCTTACGAGCACATCCTCCGCCTTGTCGAACTGTTTGTCGGCCCGGTAGGCCTTCAGCATTGCAACCACCGTGTCGGCGTCGTCGCGGTCGCGGCGATGGGCGCGGGCCAGAAGTGTGGCAGCCTGTCCCGGCTTGCGGAGGCGCAGCAGCAGGAGGCCCCGTTTCTTGAGCAGTTGTTCGGGATGCGTCACCAGTTCCCGCAGCGATTCCCGCGTGGCGTGGACGGTTCCGTGCTCGACCAGCCAGCGCTCGAGCCTGGTGTAGGCCTCCAGCGACGCCTGCCAGTAGCCCTGGTTCTCCAGCAGGTCGGCTGCCTGGTGCAGCGCATGGGCGGCCAGGGGAGCGTTGGGCTCGGCGGCGGCGGTGTGCAGCGCGGTGCGGTAGTGCAGCAGGGCCTTTTCGGGATGTTCCTGTTTCTGGAGCAGGTCCGCGAGGGTCACCTGCAGGGCGATGTCGTTGGGAGCGACCTCGGCGGCGGCTTCGTAGTTGTCGATGGCTTTGCCCCAGTTCGGCAGCCGGGTGTAGGCAGCGGCGAGTTTCTTGAGGACATTGACGTTCTGGCGGTCGAAGCCTTTCACGCGCTCGAGGCGGTTGATCGCACGCGGGGTGTTATTTTTGGCCAGTGCTTCGTCGGCCTGTTCGAGCACGCGTTTGGCCGGACCTGGAAGTTCACGCTGTTTCTTGTTGGTCAGCGCGGGGATGTTCGGGTCGAGCTGGTCGAGCGAGAGGGTGGCCTTCTCGGCCAGCCGAGGGGGTGAGGGAGCGGCGACGTCTTCGACGGGCTGATTCGCGTCGTCGTCGGCCGACGCATTGGCGTCGGCAAGGGCGACGTTGGCGTCGGTCGCGGACGTGGCGGCTGCGGCGTTGTCGGTCGTTTGGGGACCGCAGCCCAGGAACGTCACTGCGAGCAGCGCCGGGAGCAGCGCCGGGAGATTGGACGTGTTTGGATGTCGTTTATGCACTATGGAATCACCTTATTGAGTGGATACGTAATGATGCCGGTCGCGCCGGCCCGCTTCAGCTCGGGCGTGAGCGTTCGCTCGGTTTTCTCGTCGACGATCACTTCCAGCGCGACCCAGTCGGCTTCGGCCAACTCCGATATGGTTGGACTCTTTTCGGAGGGGAGAAGTTTCGTAATGCTGTCGAGTTTTTCGCGCGGAGCGTTCATCTTGAGCCCCACCTTGCCGCGCGCGGAGATCGCGCCGATGAGCTGCTGGGCGAGGTCTTCGATCTTGCGTCGTTTCCAGTCGTTGGTCCAGGCGTCCTTGTTGGCCACCAGCCGGGGCGTGGAACTCAGCAGCGTGTCGATCACGCGGAGCTTGTTGGCCCGCAGCGACGAGCCGGTCTCCGTGACGTCCACGATCGCGTCGATCAGGCGGGCCTTGACCTCGGTGGCGCCCCAGCTGAACTCGATCTTCACGTCGATCCCTCTATTCTCGAAGTACTTGCGGGTCACGCCGATCAGCTCGGTGGCGATGATCCCGCCCTGGAGATCCTCGGGCTTGTGGATGTCGCTCTCTTCGGGGACGGCCAGCACCCAGCGGGCGGGCTTGGCCTCGCGTTTGGAGTAGACCATCTCGCAGACTTCAACCACATCCGAGCCGTTCTCGCGGATCCAGTCGTAGCCGGTCAGCCCGACATCGATCACACCGTCTTCGACGTAGCGGCTCATCTCCTGGGCGCGGAACATGATCGCCGACATCTCGTCGTCGTCGATGGTGGGAAAGTAACTCCGCGACGGAACCCGGATCGACCAGCCGGCGCGGTCAAAGAGATCCAGCGTGCTCTCCTGCAGCGAGCCCTTGGGAATACCGAGTACGAGTTTGTCATCCGGGGTCTTGGTCGTCATGGTGCTTTCTTGCGTGGGTTGCGTGTTCTGCTCACTTGGTCGGGGCAGGCGGGTGACCTGCCAGGCTGTCTTCTGTCATCCGCCACGGGGCCGATCTGATCGGTCTGTCTCCCGCGGCGCTCGCTCGAAATGATACCGGCGCGGCGTGCTGTTTCGACCCCCTGTTCGAATGTCCCGCCGTTCGGGCGGAGACCCGCCGTTCGTGCATCACGTGGAGCGAGTGCTACTTCTTGTTCTTCTTCGCGGACTTCTTACGGCTGGTCTTCCTGGTCGACTTCTTGCCGGTCTTCTTGTTGCCGGCGGTCTTCTTGCCGGTCTTTTTGGTTTTCTTCCTGCTCTTCCCGGATGACTGTTTCGACGCCTTCTTGGAGGACTTCTTACGGGTGGCCTTTTTCGTGGTCTTCTTGGCGGCCTTGGCGGTAGTTTTCTTGCTCTTGCCGGCCGACTGTTTTTTGGCCTTCTTCCTGGTGGTCTTGTTGCTCGTTTTCGTGGCGGTCTTCTTGTCGGCCTGCTTCTCGGAGTCCAGATCGGACTTTTTGCGCGTCACGGTGGTTTTGCTGGCGGAGCGTTCGGCGGCGGCCTTCTTCTCGGCGGCTTTCTTGGCGGCCTTGGCGCGGGCCTTGGCTTTGCGGGCTTCGTCCTCGGCCTGCAGTTTGGCGCGGGCCTGCTCCTCGGCGTTCTGGCGGGCCTGGGCGGCTCCCATTGCCTGCTGCTCGGCGAGTTCCTTGCGCTCTTCGCCTTCGCCCTCGCGGTTCTTCTCGAGGGTCTCGGCGTTCTCCTCGACCCACCGGCGGAAGTACTCGTGGGCCTGCAGGGCGTTCTTCTGGGAGATCACCCGTTCGAGGAACCCCTGCACGTCCGGGATGTCGCTGCCGGGATAAATGTACCCCTTGATCTCCAGCAGGTCGCGAAGGTCCTCGTCGACCGGAATCGCATGCCCGTCGAAGCCGACCAGCACCATCAGCGCGGCGGCATACGGCGTGAAACCGATCTCTTCGAGATGCCGCCGCAGGTCGCGCTTGGTCATCTCCTCCATATAGGCAAGGTTGATCTCGTTGCGTCGGATGAAGACCGACTGCATCACGCTCGAGAGCATCCGGGCCTTGAGCTTGGCGTAGGGGAAGTCCTTGCCGATGACCTCCACCAGCTCGCGGGGCAGGGCGACGCGGACCTCGTTGAAGTCCACGAACGCCTCGCGCAGGGCGTCCATCGCCTCGTCCACGCGCTGACGGGGAACATTGCTCTCCAGCACCGAGCGGATCAGCAACTCCAGCGAGTCGACCTTGCCGGGCTTGTCCACCTGCAGCTTGCAAGCTTCGGTGAGGAGCTTTTTGAGCTTTTTCTCATACTGCGTGGCGTTCTTCATCGAGCGTTGTCCTATGCCGGGTGAGAATCATCTCCGTCGCCGCCGGTCTCGGGGGTCTCGGAGGGAGTGTCGGGAGTATCGTCCTCTTTCTGACGGATCTCGGCCATCGCCTCGTCGATCAGGCGGTAGGTCTCGAGGGTCTTCTTGAATTGCTCATCCAACTCGAACGTCAGCGACGGGGTATGGCGAATCCGCAACTGTCGGCCGACCTGCTCCTGGAAGTACCCCTTGGCGTGGCGCAGGGCGGTGATGGTGAGCTTCTGGTTGGCCGGCTCGTCCATCACCGAGACGTAGACGCGTGCGTCGACGAGTTCTTCGTCGATTTCCACGCGCGTCACGCTGGTCCGGGCCGGTTCCACCCGCGGGTCCGACAGCTTGCCGAGAATGGCTTCGCTGATGATCTGGCGGATGACGTTGGCAACTCGTTGTGTTCGTCGACTCATGGTTTGCGGTCTGTTTATCCGCCGGTGGGGCGGTCAGAAAAACTCGATTTCGCTTTCGGTCAGGACCATCTCGCGGTGCATCGCGCCGCGGTTGACGATCTGCTGCAGGGAGCTTTCCAGGACGCGCCGGTCGTTGGCGACCATCGCCACGGCCAGCACCGCCGATCGGTAGGTATCCAGGTCCGCCACCTCGGCGATGGAGGCATTGAACCGGTTGCGCGTACGATCCTTGAAGCTCTTGATGAAGCGGCGTTTGTCCTTGAGGCTGCGGGCTCCGGGAACCCGAAACTCCAGGTGCGCCACGCCAACGATGGTTGCCATGATCCCGCTTTCCCAGCGTGGGGCGGTTCGTGTCGCCTACAGCGTCCGGGCCACCTCCACCTGCCGGTAGAATTCCAGAATGTCGCCTTCCTTGACGTCGTCGAACCGGGCGACCTTCAGGCCGCATTCCATCCCGGCGCGGACCTCGCGGACGTCGTCCTTGAACCGCTTGAGGCTGTCCAGCTCCCGGCTGTCTTCGATCACGACGTTGTTCCGCGTGATGCGAACCTTCGCATTGCGGCTGACCGTCCCGTCGGTGACGATACACCCGGCAATGTTGCCGTGGCGCGAGCTCCTGAACACCTGGCGGATTTCCGCCCGTCCGAGGGTTTCCTCGCGGACTTCCGGGGCGAGTCCTTCTTCCAGAACGCGACGGATGTCTTCGGTAATGTCGTAGATCACACGGTAGGTGCGGATCTCCACGCCGGCGGCTTCGGCGGCCTTGCGGGCGGCGGCGTCGGCGACGACGTTGAAGCCGATGATGATCGCGTCGGACGCTTCGGCCAGCGTGACGTCGCCGGTGGTCACGCCACCGACGCCCTGGTGAATCACCGAGACGCGAACCTCGTCGCTGTTGAGCTGCATGACCGCCCCGACGACCGCTTCGGTCGTGCCCTGCACGTCGGTCTTGATGATGAGGTTCACCTCGCTCAGGTCGCCGGTGTCCATGCGGGACAGCAGGCTCTCCAGGCTCCGGCCGGGCTTGGCCTTGAGCTGGCGCTCCCGCTGGGCGTCGCGGCGGTCCGCGGCGATCTGCCGGGCCTGGTCCACGCTGTCGGCGACGTAGAACTTGTCGCCCGCTTCGGGAACCTCGTCCAGACCCGAGAGCACGATGGGGGTGGCCGGTCCTGCCTCTTCGATGGGGTTGCCCATCGGGTCGGTCATGGCCCGGACTCGTCCGTAGCTTCGCCCGGCGACCACGTCGTCGCCCACACGCATCGTTCCGTTCATCACCAGCATCCGCGCGACCACGCCGCGCGAGGGGTCCATCTCGGCCTCGATGACATACCCGCTGGCCGGGGCGTCTTTCTCGGCTTTGAGTTCGAGCAGCTCGGCTTCGAGGCTGAGCGTTTCCACCAGCGTATCGATGCCTTCCCCGCTCATCGCCGAGGTGTGAATCACTTCCGTATCGCCGCCCCACTCCTGGGGCTGGAGGTCGTGCTCGGCGAGCTGACCCAACGCCCGGTTGACGTTGGCGTTGGGGACGTCGATCTTGTTCATCGCCACGACGATCGGAACGCCGGCCGCCTTGGCGTGGGAAATGGCTTCTATGGTCTGGGGCATCACACCGTCATCGGCGGCGACCACCAACACCACCACGTCGGTCATGTTGGCTCCCCGGGCGCGCATCGCCGTGAAGGCCTCGTGGCCGGGTGTGTCCAGGAACACCACGTGCGAGTCGCCCCGGTCGTAGCGGTAGGCGCCCATGTGCTGGGTAATGCCCCCCGCCTCGCCGTCGGCGACGGTGGTCTTGCGGATGTAGTCCAGCAGCGAGGTCTTCCCGTGGTCGACATGACCCAGGAACGTCACCACCGGTGCGCGGCGTGTCTGCTCGCCGGTTTCGCGGGCTTCGAATTGCTCGATGAGTTCGTCCTCCGCGGAGACCTGTTTCTTGACGACCAGCTCGACGTCGTAGTCGAGCATGATCTCCTGGGCCTTGGCCGGCTCGATCACCTGGTTGACCGTGGCCAACATGCCATCGGCCATCAACTGACGAATGATATGCGCCGACTTGATGCCTGTGGCGGCAGAGAGGTCTTTGATGGTGAAGGGCTCTTCGATCTCGACCTTGCCGGTCTTGATCTGCGGGCCTTGAGCGCCCTGCCCTCGTCCGACGCTCGCGCGGTGACGACGCAGGCCCGAGCCTGCCGCCGCCAGTCGCTGGGACCGCTCGATGAGGTCCTGGTTCCGCCATTCCTTGAGCTTCTCGCCGCTGCCGCTCTCGGCAGTGCGTCCCTTGCGGCGGGGCGATCGGCGCGTCTTCTTGCCCTTGCCGCCCTTGCGGTCTTCTTCGCTGCCGGCTGCCCCTGCGCCGGCGGCGCGCGACATTCCGCGTCGGACCGCCGGGGCCGGCGTGCTCGGAGCGCCTCGACCGCCCGGGGCTCCCCGTCCTCCCTGGCCCGGCCTCGGGCGACCCTTGGGCGTGGGGCGACGGACGAAATCGGGCTTCTCCACGCGGACCACGCGCGGGCCTTTCAGCGTGGCGGGCTTGGGAACCACCTGCGGACCGGCCGGGGCGGGGGGTTTTGCTTCCTCTTGCTCGGCAGCCTGCTCAGCCTCCTCGGGCTGCTCGGCGGCCTCGGGGGCTTCAGGCTCGGCGGGGGGTTCTTCCTTCTCGGCTGCGACGGCGGGAGCTTCCTCGAGTTCGGTTTCCGCCGCCGGGGCGGCGGGCTTGTGTTCTTCCTCCGCCACCGGTTCGGGTTCGGCAGCGGGGACGGGTTCTTCCTCGACGGCCGATGGGGCGGGAGCTTCTTCCGCGACGGCGGGTTGCTCGCCGGTACCCTCGGCGGCTTCCTCTTCCGCGATCGGGGCGGTCGCCTCCTCGGGGGCTTCGGGTTCGCCCTCGGGTTCGGGGGGGGCGGGTTTCTCTTCGGCGGCCTCCTCGGCGGCAACGGGTTCCTCGGCCTTGGCGGCCTCTTCCGCTTCCTTCTTCTTGCGGCGTCGCTTCCGGGCGGCCTTGGCGCGCATCTCGTCCAGGTCGACGTGGTCGGTCGTCTCGACGGCCGTCGAAACCGAACCTTCGGAGAACCACTCGCGCACCGTCGCTTCCAGACCGGCCGACAGGGCGGTCATGTGGTTCTTGATGTCCAGGCCTTCCGCCCGGCACTTGGCCAGGATGTCCTTGCTCGTTACGCCGAGCTCTCGGGCCAACTCAAATACACGCGTTGCCAAGTGAACCTCCTCGGTTCGGGTCGCTGGAGGGCAGCGCCTCCCATCCACTCGCGAGTCGATGGACGCTGCTCCGCCTCGTTTCTGTTCCCTCGCCCGCCCGGCGCCTACTCAGGTGCCTGGGGGGTCTGGGAACCGCCGTCGGCACGGTCGGTCTCCGTGACTTCCGGAGAGGACTGTTTCGACGGCTCGATCGCCGGAGGAACCGCGTCCTGGGCGGAGTCCTCGGGCGATTCATTCTGCGGCTGTTCTGCCTGTTCGGTTGCGTTCGTTGTTTCGATTGTGGCGCCAGCACCGGCGGGTTGGGCTGGTTCGACCTGCTCGCCGGACCCCTCGGCCGGGCTGGGCGTCGCGCCGGCGGCGGCCCCTTCGTCCGTCGTGGCGGCCTGACCGGCGGCGGGGACTTCCTGCTGGGTCTGCTGCTCCCTGCGGGCGGCTTCCTTGGCGGCGGCCTGCTGCTCGGCGACCCGGCGGGCCTCCTGGGCACAATGTACCACCACCTTCTGGGCCAACGCACGCTCCATGCCCAGTTCGTTCACCAGCGGATCCGGACCGACCTCCTCGACGTCCAGGACATTCACCATGCCCATCGCGACGACCTTGTCGATCATCGTCGAGTCCATCCCTTCGATCGCGCGAAGGGCCTTTTCCAGCGTGTCCAGACCGGTGTTGAACTCGCCCGGGGTGAGAATGTCAATGTCCCAGCCGGTCAGCCTCGCCGCGAGACGAACGTTCTGGCCTCGCTTGCCGATCGCCAGGGAGAGCTGGTCTTCGGTAACCACCACCGTCGCACGACCCAGCTCGAAGCAAAGGGCGATCTCGGCGACCTCGGCCGGCTTGAGCGCGTTGGCGATCAGCATCTTCGAGGAGTCGTTCCATCGGACGATGTCGATCTTCTCGCCGCCCAGCTCATCGACGATGCTGCGGATTCGGCTGCCGCGGATGCCCACGCAGGCGCCCACCGCATCGACCTTGGAATCCACCGAATGGACGGCCACCTTCGTGCGGTAGCCCGCCTCGCGGGCCAATGCCTGGATCTGGATGATTCCCTCGCCCACCTCGGGCACTTCCAGCTCGAACAGCGCCCGGATAAAGTCCGGGTGCGAGCGGGAGAGAATGATTTTCACCTGGGCCGGGCTCTCGCGAACATCCAGCACCATCGCGCGGATTCGCTCGTCCGGGCGGTGCGAGTCGCCGGGGATCTGCTCGCTTTTGGGCAGAAACGCATCGGACCGGGGCAGTTCCACCACCAGCGAACCGCCTTCCCATCGGGCGATCTTGCCGGTGACAATCTGGCCGCGCTGTTCGAGGAACTCGTCGTAGAGGCTGCCCCGCTCGGCTTCGCGGATGCGCTGGATCATCACCTGCTTGGCGGTCTGGGCGGCGATCCGCCCGAGCGTGCGCATGGCCATCGGTTCCCCGTCGACCGAAGCGGAGATCTCGCCGTTCTCGCGATCGATATGGACCTCGACGTCCTCGGTGTCCGCGTTGGCTTTTCGAATGGCGGAAAACATTGCGGCTTCGAGGTCCTCGAAGAGCACCTCTTTGTCGATGTTCTTGTCGCGTGCCAAGGCGTCAACGATACGCAGCAGTTCCTGGTTCATTCGCGGTTCCTGTCTGTCAGTTGCCCTCGCGGGCGCCGGGCCGACCCTGCCGGCGTCGGTCCATCAAAAAAAGTGGGTTCCATCGCCCACTTTCTCGCCCATCACTGCACCGGTTTTCCTGTAAGCCGTCATCCCCCGCCCGGCGGGGCGTTTGCCCCGACAAGCACGAGCGATCGCGCGGGAAATGCGTGTGAGCGCCTCCCCTGCAGCGGACATTTGCCCGCTGTGGGAACGGCACCCGGGATGGTTCCACGCCTATGCACCGGCCTGGTCCCAGGTCGCTCTCACGTCGCGTCTCCCATCCTCGCGCGATGACAACTCATAGTACTCAATCCCGGCAGCGACGGCGTCCAGCGCCGGCGAAACCTGCCTGTCCTGATCCAAATCGACACGACCCGATGAGGTCCCGACCGCTACGCCCGAAAACGGACGACCACGGCAGCGATGACCTCCACCGGCTGCCTCGGCGCACGAAAACCGCCCCAAGACGAGCCCTCGGGTCGCAAGTACGAAGTAAGATACGCCATTCAAACCGCCTGGGTCAATGAAAAAGAGGAAAAGTGCAGATGGCCGGATGGCCCGCGCGACATGATCCTTGGGCAGCTCATCAAACAACAGCTCTCCATCCGGGGAGCGAGCGTAGATCCTGCAACGTTGTCCCGGGCCGGGTCATTCTCAGGGCAGGGAGGCGACCAATCTGTCGGGCCCGCCTGGGAGCCCCTTCTCGTGCTGCCGTCGTGTCAGGCCATCAGCAACAACGCGACAA
This sequence comes from Phycisphaerae bacterium, assembly GCA_046541875.1. Lineage (GTDB taxonomy): Bacteria > Planctomycetota > Phycisphaerae > SM23-33 > SM23-33 > CAZFPT01. The sequence continues at coordinate 27,274 of JBKHCL010000039.1, forward strand.
ACGGGACAGCGTTGAAGACCAGCCAGAGCAGCTTGAGCAAGCCGATGAAGGCATACATAGCCACGTTGAACTGCTCGCGCGTGAGAGGGTAGAAACGCCGGTGCATACGGTACACCCAGTCTTGGCCGATCGCGGTAAACAACCACGCCAGCAGCAGAAAGCCGCCATTGATTATCGTGCACCACATCAGGAACGTCCGGAGGGATACGAGAGTCATACGAAACTCCTGTCAGGCTCGGGATAGGGGCGAAAGGACGCTCTGTCCATACAACTGCGCCAGGATCCATTATATCTCTTCGCGAGCCCCCGATTGCTCGGCAAACTCCCCGCCGCCAGC
>JBKHCL010000136.1:0-7448 GCA_046541875.1 Phycisphaerae bacterium
GAAGGCCAGGGGCAGGGCGAAGGTGAAGGCCAAGGTGAAGGACAGGGCCAGGGTCAAGGTCAAGGCCAAGGTCAGGGGCAGGGTCAGGGGCAAGGCCAGGGTCAGGGGCAAGGCCAGGGTCAAGGTCAAGGGCAGGGTCAGGGACAAGGACAGGGCCAAGGGCAGGGTCAGGGTCAGGGACAAGGACAGGGTCAAGGTCAGGGTCAGGGCCAAGGTGAAGGTCAAGGTCAGGGCGGCGAGGGGGCTGGTGGACAGGGCGCTGCCGACGGGCCCCACAGCGGCGCGCCCAGCGGCGACCCATCCTCCGGCAGCAGCGACACACGGTCCAACCCGGACGATGTTCAGGATGGCGGTCTGACCGATGCTCAGCGGCAGCAGCTCAAGGCCATCGGCAAGGCCCTCGACGAGGCCCAGCGCAAGGTGCGGGCCGGCGAGGTGGACAAGGACATGCTCAAGAAGCTGGGCATGAGCGAGCCGGAGTTCCGGGCGTTCGTCGACAAGTACAGCCGAAAGTTCGGGAAGGTTCGCGAGATGCTCGACAAGACCGACCCGGCCCGGCGGGTGCGGGAGTCGGTGGTTCGCGGCGGCACGATGGAGGTGCAGGAGGGCAAGGCAGCCTCGGGCGACGTCGCGTCGACCGGCGGCGAGGACCTCTCCCCCGACCAGATCCGCAAGCTCTACGAGTCTCGCAAGGGCAAGCTCTCGCCCGAGTACCGCAAGCAGGTGGAGGCGTACTTCCGGGCCATCGCCGAGGGGTTGGGCGAGGAGGCCACCACTCAGGGCGGCGACCAGGGCGGCTCGGAGGAAGGTTGATCGGCCCGGCCGATTGATTCGACGGGGTCACCCGCGGCCGACGTCGTTTTCCCAGCGTGCTTCGGCGTCGGTGAACCATCGGATTCGCTGCTTTTTCACTTCCCGCAGGGTGGGCAGCTCCACACCGTCCAGCACGCCGGGTTGTCGCCGAATGCGACCCAACACGGCACGGACCTCCTGGTGATTCGCTCCGTGCACCATCGTGTAGAGCGTGTAAGGCCAATCGGCCGACGCGGGACGGTGGTAGCAGTGGCTGACGGCGGACTCGCTCGACGCCGACGCCCCGAGTTGATCGATCCGCTCGTCCTGCACCTCCCAGGCAGCCAATACATTGACGGCAGCGCCCGCCCGAACGTGTCGCACCGAGGCAGAGATCCGGCGCAGCCAGCCGATCTCTACCAGCCGTCGGGCAGCGGCGAGCAGTTCGCCGACTTCGATGCCGGCGTCCTCGGCCAATGCGTCGAACGGGTGACGTCTCAGGGGCAACGGCTGTTGTAGAAGGCGGATCATCGCTCGCTCCTCCTGCGAGGGGACGCGGGGTTGGGGCTCGTCGGCGGACGGGGTCGGCTGTGATGGGGGCGTTGCGCCGGCAGGGCCATTGCCTGCCACCGGCAGCCGAAATCGCAGCTTGTAGCGTTTCAGCGCGGGCAGCACGAGTGTGGGGGCGTCGCCCGCGCGGGCAGCCAGCCGCTGGGCTGTTCCTTCCAGCCCCAGCGAACTGTCCGGCGAGACAGCCAGGGTGAACCAGAGATTGTACCGTCCCCGGCGGATGTAGCAGTGAGACACGCCGGGGTGCGAGGCGGCTGCCTCGGCGGCGATGTCGAGCCGGGCGGGGGTGAGCTGCTGGGCGATCAGGGCGGTACGATACCCCATCGCGGCGGCGTCGAAGAGGGCGGAGATCTCGCGGAGCACCCCCTCGCTCTGCCAGCGGCGGAGGCGCGAGACGACGGACTCCACCGAAAGCCCGATCTCTCCGGCGATGATCGCCGGCGCGTCGCGGCGCAAGGGAACGCCCTGCTGGAGTCGCGCCAGCAGGGCGGGGTTGTGCGGGTCGGTCCACATCACGGGTCGGATACGGTCAGCTTTCCCAGGGGTCGGTATTCTTGCGCAGGCCCTTGGGCGGCTGGAGGATTTCACTGTAGATGATCGCCTTGCGCAGCTCGTTGCGGTCGGTGAGATTGATGCCCACCGGTGCGACGTTCGTCACCGAGGACGCCACGTCGCTGACGCCGGCCTGCCGGGCTTTGCGTGCCTTCTGTCGGGCCAGTTCGAGCTCTCGCCGGCGTTCCTTTTGCTGTTGGAGCTGTCGCTGTTGGAGTTGCCGGCGACGGGCCTTCTCGCGGGCGGCCTTTTCGCGGGCGGCCTGCTGTTGCTGGAGGCGTTGGCTTTGCTCTTGCTGCTGCTGTTGTTTCTGCAGTTGTCGCAGCCGATCCTGGGCGTGGGTATCTTCGCGAGGCGGCGGGGGCGGCGTCGGCTGAGACTGCTGCTGTCGCTGTTGCCGGCGTGCCTGTTCGATGCGCTCCCGCGCGCTGCGGGGCTGATTGGTCGATGGGGGCGGGGGAGGCGGCGGCGAGTCCTGGCGGCGCTGCTGAGGAGCCTCGTCGGGCTGCTGCCGGTGCTGCTGGGCCTGCCGGCGTTGCTCTTGACGTCGGCGGGCTGCCTCTTCCTGTTTGTTCTGGGAGGCCCGCTGGCCCCACCACGCCAGCAGACCGATCACGGCCATCACGACGATCGGGAGCAACTCCCCGATCCACTCGAGCTCGTTCGCCGCCAGGATGCCCATCGCCTCAGCGATCATTTACTCGCCCTGGTTGTCTTCCTGGCCTTCCTGGCCGCCGATGTTCTTCCGCATGCTCGTGTCGGCCTGGATGTTCCGCAGCCGATAGTAGTCCATCACGCCGAGGTTGCCGCCCCGGAAGGCTTCGGCGATCGCCTGGGGAATCTCCGCTTCGGCGAGAACGACCTTCGCGCGGTTCTCCCGCACGAGGGCAGCCATCTCCTGCTCGCGGGCCATCGCCATGGCGCGACGTTTCTCGGCTTCGGCCTGGAAGCGGCGCTTGTCGGCCTCGGCTTGGTCGGCCTGCAGCTTGGCACCGACGTTCTCGCCGATGTCCACGTCGGCGATGTCGATCGAGAGAATGGTGAACGCCGTCCCGGCGTCCAGGCCCTTCTCCAGCACTTTCTTGGAGATCAGGTCCGGGTTCTCCAGCACCTTCTTGTAGGATTCCGACGAGCCGATCGTGGTGACGATACCCTCGCCGACGCGGGCGATGATCGTCTCCTCGGTCGCACCACCGATGAGGCGGTCGATATTGGCACGGACGGTGACGCGGGCTTTGGCTTTGACCTGGATGCCGTCCTTGGCCACGGCGTCCACGGTGCTCTTGCCCGTGCTGGGGTTGGGGCAGTCAATGACCTTCGGGTTCACCGAGGTCTGCACGGCGTCGAGAATATCGCGGCCGGCGAGGTCGATCGCGGTGGCGGTCTTCCAGGACAGCTCGATCTCGGCGCGATTGGCGGCAATCAGGGCGACCACCACATTCCGCACGCGCCCCCCGGCGAGATAGTGCGATTCGAGGTCCCGCGTCTCGATGAACGTCAGGTTCGCCTGCACCGCCTGGATCTTCGAGAGCACCACGACCCGCGGGTCCACCTTCCGCAGACGCATGCCGATCAGCTCGCCGAGCCCGACCCGGGCATGGGCGAACACCGCCTGGATCCACAGCCCCACCACCTGGGCAACCATGAACCCCCCCACCACGAGGACCAGCAGCAGGACGATCACTCCACCGATCATCAGAATGTCCCCGACGCCGACCCCGTCCTCCTGTGCCAACATCAATGCCTGCAGAAGCATGTGCGCGTCCTTTCCTTGTTTCCGCTTGATTCGTCCCCGCTGGGGAGATGTCTATCGTGCGTTATATCCCGCCGTTGACGGGAATACAACCATTGCACAGACCGATCCGATCGATCAAACCGGCCGATCTATATTCTCAGACGACGTCGGCGGGCAAATTGTTCACTCGCCCGCGGCCGATGTTTCGTCCCGCACCTCGCGCACCACCAGGCTCATGTCCTCGGCCCGGACAACGTGAACGCGCGACCCGCTGGAAATCAGCCCGCCCTCGGCCACCGCCACGATGCGTTTGCCGTCGATGCGGACCGCCCCCGACGGGCGAAGCGACGTCACCGCCACGCCGTGGGCGCCGACGTATTTCTCGAAGTCGCGCGATTCGGGCACGCCCGAGCCTTCCCAGTCCTTGGCGTCGCCCGATGGGGTCAGGAAAATCTTTCCGCCCCAGCGGGTCTTGGGGAGGAACTTGAGCATCCCGAACACATACCCGGGCACGCCGATCACCAGGGCGATGATCAGAACGATCGCGGCCATCGTGTTGATCGTCGAAGCCGTCACCCATACCGCACCGGCCATCGCCAGCAGGGCGCCGATCGAAAGCAGTCCGAAGGACGGGGTGAGAATTTCCATCGCCACCAGCACCAGGGCGACCACGATCAGCAGGGCGACGATCAGGATCGATTCAACCATTCTCGCCCACCTCCTCGATGACGATGCAGTTGCCGCTGCGGCGGATTGCCCGGACGGTCGCGCCCGATTCGATCATTTCGCCCTCGGTGACGGCGTCGAGCAGGTCGTCGCCGAACAGCACGCGACCCACCGGCCGACAGGTGCCCACGACGGTTCCTTCATCGCCGGGCTGAATGCGCCGGAGGGGCGAATCCTCGGTAAAACTGGTGTCCGGCTCGGTCGGGCCGGCCGACGCCAGCACCAGCCGATTCAACAGCGGTGTGTGCGGGAGATACTTCATCAACAGCATGATGCCCACGATGCCCAGCGAGATGGAGATCAGCAGGCTGACCATTCCCGCCCGCAGGTACGACCAGTCCAGCGCGGTGGTCGGGACGGGAGGCTCGCCGGGGGCGTTGGGCAGGATCATCGCAAAGATGGAAACCAGGCAGCAGAGGATCCCCCCGATCCCCGCGACGCCGAACCCGGGGATGATGAAGATCTCCACCAGCAGCAGCCCGATTCCGATAATCAGCAGCGCGATCTCCCAGATCTGCGCCAGGCCCAGGAGGTAATGGCTGCCGACCAGCAGGCCGACCGCGACGATCGCCACCACCGCCGGGATGCCCAGCCCGGGAGCCTGCGTCTCGCTGTAAATCGCCATCAGCGCGAGGATGCCCAGGATCGTCTGTACGGGTATGGAGGTCAGAAAGGCGACCAGTTGTTCCACGTACGAATCGCTCAGAACGGTGGCGGAGGTGGCTGCGAACTCGGACAGGATATTCTTGTGCGGGTCGTCGGAGTCGGCTTCGATGACCTTCGTGACGAATCCCAGTTCCATCCCCCGGTCGGGTTTCATCGTGAGCAACTCGCCGGCGGGAACGATCGTGTCGAGATATTTCCACTTGCCGGCTTCGCCCAGGGGCGGGGCGTCGCCGTCGCCGGACGGCGGGTTCGTTACTTTCTGTCGCCAGTCCTTCTTCAGCACGTAGCGGAGCTCGCCGGTGGTCTCGTTGCGCACCAGCCAGGCCTCTCGCTTGGCCGAGACGAGCGTCTCAGCCAGCGCGACCGGGTAGCCGTTGCGCTTGGCCGATTCGGTGAACTCCTCGCGGATGACGGTTTCGATTTTCTCGCGTTCGACCCCTTCGAGCTTACCGCCGGGGATGATCGGGGCCGAGTCTCCCAGTTTGCCCACCGGATTCATGATGATCTCGTCGGACGCCAGGGCGATCATGGACCCCGCCGAGACGGCCCGCGTGCGGACGTAGCAGACCACGTAGATATCGCTCAGGTCGGTCTTGAGCATGCGGGTGATGTCCATCGCCGCCCCGACGGCTCCGCCCCAGGTGTCCATGTCGAGAATCACCAGATCCGCACCCTTCCCCCGGCAGCGGGCGGCCTTGCGGCGCATCGCCTCGTAGGTCTTGGTGGTGATCGGCTCGCGGACGGGGATGATGTAGGTCAGCTTCGGGTCGGTCGGCCGATCGGGCTTGCCCTCCCACACCCCTCGGGGGGCGAACCAGCCCCGGGCGGTGATCTTGGCGCCCTTGGGCGCGTGCTTCAGCCACGGATGGTTCGGCCGCAGCGCAGAGGGCTGGGTCGTCGGCTTGGTCGTCGACTCGTTGCCGGACTGCCCCCACGTCATCACCGACGGCAGCATCAGCCCCGCCAGCGCCAGTACCATCAACACCCGTTTCGCCTGAGGCATGCGACTCATTCCTTACCTGACCTGGAACCCCTCCGACTCAGACGCCTATTCTACGACGTTTCATCGGACAAATGGAACCACCAAGCTGAAGCTGCCGCCTGTTCGCTATTCGCTCATCCCTGATCGCGGATCCCTGTTCGCGAATCACCAACAGCCAATCGCTCTCTGCTCACTTCACCTGCGAGAGTTTCACGGGGGCTTTCTCCTTGGCGCTGAGCAGGCTGGCTTCCAGGACGCGTTGGGTCTGGTAGGCGTCGTCGAAGTCGGGCATTGCCACAACCGGCTTTTTGCCCGCGAGGATGCGCAGGATGTCGGCGGCCTGGTTCACGAACCCGTGTTCGTAGCCGATGATGTGGGCGTCGGGCCACCAGGCCTCGACGTAGGGGTGGTCCGGGGCGTGGGTCGCCATGATCGTCGTCCAGCCCTGGGTCGCGCGCGGGGCCGTCGCGTCGTAGTATTCCAGCTCGTTCATCCGCTCGAAGTTGAAGCTGATCGAGCCCTTGGTCCCGTTGATCTCGAACCCGTTGCGGTTCTGGTTGCCCGTGCCCATCCGCGTCGCCTCGAACTGGGCTACCGCGCCGCCTTCGAACCGCGCGAGAAACAGCACCGCGTCGTCCACGTCCACTCGGCCGGTGTTCTTGCCCTTCTTCAACCCGCCCGCGATGCCGCCGGCGGCGCTGCCTTCCATCTTCGGACGCTGCTTGATGAACGTCTCGGCGATGGCGCCGGAAATCTCGGTGATCTCCTCGCCGGTGACGAACCGCGTCATGTCGATGATGTGGGCGTTGAGGTCGCCGTGGGCCCCGCTGCCGGCGAACTTCTTCTTGAACCGCCAGGCAAGCGGGACGCTCGGGTCGTTGCCCCAGTCCTGCAGGTAGTACCCTCGGACGTGGCGGATCTCGCCGATCCTGCCGGCCTGGACCAACTCGTGGGCCAGCGCGACGGCAGGACAGCGGCGGTAGTTGTACCATACGAACGTATGAACGCCTTTTTTGGCGGCCTTCCTGGCGGCCTTCCGCATCTCGCGGGCGTCGTCGAGCGTGCCGGCCAACGGTTTCTCGCAGGCGACGTGCTTTCCCGCTTCCAGGGCGGCCAGGGCCATCGGTTTGTGGAGGTGGTTGGGCGTGCCGATGTCGACCAGGTCGATCTCGTCGTCGGTGACCATGCTCTTCCAGCGTGTGGTGTGGTTCGCCCAGCCCCAGTTTTCGGCGAATTCCGCGAGCGTCTCGGCGTTGCGTGCGGAAATGGTATGCAACACGCTCGTGCGGGGCAGCTCGAAGAACCTGTTGACCTGCGACCAGGCGTTGGAGTGCGTTCGGCCCATGAAGGCCTGTCCGATGAGCCCGATGTTGATCGTCTTGTCCGCCATGGGTGTCTCCTTCCGCCGTCCAGCGGCGCGATGTG
>JBKHCL010000040.1:0-27233 GCA_046541875.1 Phycisphaerae bacterium
ACCACACCCTCACGCGAACAAGGCGTCTCTCCATGTTTTGAATCGCCGGGCCCGACCCCGGTGGTTCGCCAGCCCTACAAGCCCCCACCGTAAGGTGGGGGATAGATCGCGCATAGCCGTCTGCAGGAGTCATTCCGCCCGCAACAAGTTGCGGGCCCTTCGACCTAACAAGGCGGATCTCCATGTCCTGAATCGCTGGCCCGATCCCGGTGGTTCGCCGGCGTTACGCTGGGCCCGCAGAAGGAGAGCGGTTGATCGACCCTGTCGGCCACGGGTTCGGCGTAGGGCCGGGAAATTGCTGCATGGCGGCGCGATTTGTGTACAATCGCACGGCGATCGAAACATTCGTCATTCAGCGGAAATGAGGTGGACGTGGCTGAGCAATTTCACGTAAAGACACTGCCCAACGGGCTGGCCGTTCTGGCCCAACCCATGCCCCATGTTTCGTCGGCAGCGATGACGCTTGCAATTCCCGCAGGCTCATCTCACGATCCGGAGGCATCGGCGGGGTTGGCCGCCGTCGGGGCCGAGTGGCGCATGCGCGGGGCGGGCGACCGCGACAGCAAGGCCCTGCTGGACGCCCTGGACGCTCTCGGCGTGCACCACCATCACAGCGCCCGCAGCCAACACGTGGTGTTCTCGGCTGTGCAACTGGGACGCAATCTCCGCGACGTGCTCGAAATCTACGCGGACATCATCCTCCGTCCGCGCCTGGAGGACAGTACCTTTCAGCCGGCCCGCGACCTGGTCCTGCAGGATCGCCGCTCGTACGCCGACGAGCCCGCCCGCGAAGCCAACATGCTGCTCCGCGAGCGGTTTTACCCCTGGCCGATGGGGCGTTGCCCCCTGGGCGAGGAGGCCACGCTCCTGACGCTCTCGGCCGGCGACGTTCGCGGCCGGCTCACAGCGAGCTTTCCCTCCCACGGAGCCATTCTCGCCGTGGCGGGAAACGTGGATCCGGGCGAGTTGGAGCGCACCGTCGAGGACCTCTTCGGCCCGTGGGACACCCCGGCCCTTGCGCCCCAGCCGGCTGAGGAGGCCGCCGGCGGGGTCACGCACATCCAGCGGGACACCGCCCAGACGCACCTGGCGATGGCCCAGCCGTCCGTGCCGCTTGCCCACGAGCAGTATTACCCCGCCCGGCTGGCGGAGACGGTGCTTTCGGGCGGAATGAGCGGGAGATTGTTCACCGAGGTTCGCGAGAAGCGTGGCCTGGCGTATCACGTCTCCACGCAGTACCACAGCCTGCTGTCGTGCGCGGGGCTGTTCACCTATGCGGGCACGCGGCCGGAATTGGCGCAGGAAACGTTCGACGTGACCGTCGGCGAGCTGCGCAAGCTCTCCGACGGAGTGAGCGATGAGGAAATCACCCGCGCCCGCACGCAAATGAAGAGTTCGCTGGTCATGCAGGGCGAGTCGACCTCCGCCCGGTCCGCCGCGCTGGTGAGCGACTGGTACTACCTCGGCAAGCTGCGAACACTGGACGACGTCGCCGCCGCCGTCGACGCGGTGACGGCCGACGACGTCGTGCGGCACGCCCGGGAGTATCCGCCGGGGGAAATGACGATTCTGGTACTGGGTCCCGAGCCCGTCGAAACCTCTCGGCCGGAGGATGTGTAATGGAGTTCCGAACCGAAACGCTGGGCAACGGGCTGACGATCGTCGGGGAGATCAACGCCGACGCCGCCTCGATGGCGGCGGGGTTCTTCTGCCGCACCGGCAGCCGCGATGAGTCGCCGGAAATTCTCGGCGTGAGTCACTTCCTCGAACACATGGTCTTCAAGGGCACCCCCCGCCGGACGGCGTTGCAGGTGAACCTCGAATTCGACCAGATGGGCGCCAACTACAACGCATTCACCTCCGAGGAGAACACCGTCTTCTACGGCGCGGTCCTTCCGGAATATCAGGATCGGCTGGTGGACCTGCTGGGCGACATCCTTCGCCCGTCGCTGCGGCAGGATGATTTCGACATGGAAAAGAAGGTCATCCTCGACGAGATCGCCCTCTACGAGGATCACCCGCATTTCCGCGTGTACGATCGGCTGATGACCGAGTACTTCCACAGCCATCCGCTGGGGAATGTAATTCTCGGGACCAACGAGTCGATTACCAACCTCACCCGCGAGCAGATGCGGGACTACTTCGACCGACGGTATCGCGCGGGCAATCTCACGGTGGTGGCCGTCGGCAACGTGGACTGGGACGCGCTGGTCGCGAAGGTGACCGAGTCCTGCAGCGACTGGGACGCCGGAACCCCGCCGCGCCGAACCGACCGATGGACCACCCCGCCGCGAACGCACGAGCTGGCGGACGATCGTTTGACGCTGTCGCATGTGGGGTTCATGTCGGCCGGCCCTGCCGCCGGCGACCACGAACGCTACGCCGCGATGGTGGCGTCCTGCATTCTCGGCGACGCTTCGGGTTCGCGGCTGTACTACGCGCTGGTGGACCCCGCCATCGCCGATCAGGTCACCACGTCGTTCAGCCCCCTCGATGGGACGGGCACGTTCATGACGTACCTGAGCTGCGCTCCGGCGCGGACGGCCGAGGCGATCGACATCGTCCGCGCCGAGGTGCAGCGATTCGTGCAGGAAGGCCCGACGCCTGATGAACTTACCGCGGCGAGGAACAAGATCGCCGCCAGCGCCACACTCCGCGGCGAGGTGCCCATGGGGCGGCTTTCGGCGGTGGGGTTCGATTGGCTTTACCGGGGCGAGCATGTCCCGTTGGCCGAGGAAATCGAGAATGTCCTGGCCGTCTCGGACGACGACGTTCGCGCGGTGATTCAGCAGTTCAAGCTCGCCGAGATGACCATGCTGCAACTGGGCCCGGAGGTGGCATGACCGACGGCAGCGGCGCAATCGGAGACGGCCCGGAAGACCTTCGCGGCCGGCGGGTGACGGTGCTCGGGCTGGGTCGTTTTGGCGGCGGGGTCGGGGTGACGCGCTGGCTGGTCGGCCAGGGCGCGATCGTCACCGTTTCCGATTCTGCCTCACCGGAGACGCTCGGGGCGTCCGTCGAGCAACTTGCCGGCCTGGACGTGACGCTGCACCTGGGCGGGCACGACGAAGCCGACCTCACCGAGGCCGATCTGCTCGTGGTGAACCCCGCCATCCCGCCGGACGCGCCGATGGTGATCTCCGCCGAGCAGGCGGGCGTCCCGTGGACCACGGAGATCAACCTGTTTCTCCAGCGGTGTCCGTGTCGGTGGGTGGGTATTACCGGCAGCGTCGGCAAGAGCACCACCACCGCCATGGCCGGTGCGATTCTCGAACGGCGATTCACCACGCACGTGGGCGGCAACATCGGGGTGAGTCTGCTCAACTCCCTGCCCGAGATGGGGCCTGGCGATATCGCGGTTCTGGAGCTTTCGAGCTTCCAACTGGAATCGCTGCCGAAGGTGGGTCTCTCGCCGGCTGTGGCGCTGGTGACGAACCTCGCGCCCAACCATCTGGACCGCCACGGCGACATGGCCTGCTACGCTGCCGCCAAGAAGAACATCTTCCGCTTCCAGGGCGCCGATGACGTGTTGATTCTCAATCGCGAGGATGAATCGCTGCGGAACTGGGCGTCCCAAGCCCGCGGCCGGGTGGAATGGTTCGACACGTCGGGCGAGTCGTTCGCCCTGGGCGTGCCCGGTGTACACAACCAATCGAACGCCCAGGCCGCCTGGACCATCGCCCGCTGTTTGGGTGTTTCGCGGGAGGACGCCGCCAAGGGGCTGGAGCTGTTCGCGGGCCTGCCCCACCGGCTGCAGCGCGTCGCGTGGCGGCGGGGGGTGACCTACTACAACGACTCGAAGTGCACCACGCCGCGCGGGGCGATCGTCGCCCTGCAGGCGTTCGATCCGCGATCGGCCGTCATGATCGTGGGTGGGTACGACAAGGGCGTCTCGTTCGATGAACTCGCGGCAGAACTGGTCGCCCGCGCCAAGGCGATCCTGGTGATCGGCGAGACGGCCGAGAAAATCGCAGCCGCCGTCGAGGAGGCGCGGAAGGATCAGGACCAGCCTCGCCTTGCCGTCTGCGGCAACCTTGCCGAGGCGGTCGCCAAGGCCGATGAAATCGCCACGCCCGGCGATGCGGTTCTTCTCTCGCCGGCGTGCGCGAGCTACGATCAGTTCACCAACTACGAGCAGCGCGGTGAGCGGTTCGTGGAACTGGTTCGGGGCAGCGCGTAACGGTCAGACCTTCAGGTCGCCGGCCTGGCCGAGCACGTCGGCGTATTGCTCGCGAACCGGTTCGACGGCCTGGGCGATGAACGCGTCGACCTGCTGAGGCGCGCGTCCCACGAAGGCGCCCGGGTCCAGCAGGGCATCGAGATCGATCCCGGCGAAGGCGTCGTCCCCCCGGAGCCGATCGATCAGGTCGTTGGCTCGTCCGTGCTCTTTGACTTCCCGTGCGGCGGCCTGGCTGTGTCGGCGGATGCGTTCGTGCAGTTCCTGGCGGTCGCCTCCGGCCTGGACGGCCGCCATCAGGATGTTCTCGGTGGCCATGAAGGGCAGCTCGGCACGGAGGTTCGCCTCGATGACAGCCGGGTACACCACCAGCCCCTCCGCCACGTTCCGCGTGATCTGCAGAACCGCGTCGGCCGACAGGAACGCCTCGCTGATCGCCAGGCGCTTGTTGGCCGAGTCGTCCAGCGTGCGCTCGAACCACTGCTCAGCGGCGGTGTGGACGGGACTCTGGGCGACGTCGATGAGGAACCGCGCCAGGGCGGTCGCCCGCTCGCATCGCATGGGGTTGCGCTTGTACGCCATCGCCGAGGAACCCACCTGCGATGTGGCGAAGGGCTCTTCCATCTCCTTGCGATGGGCCAGCAGGCGGACGTCGTTGGCGAACTTGTGCACGCTCACGCCGATCCCCGCGAGCGTCTGGGCGATGGCTGCGTCGACCTTTCGGCTGTAGGTTTGACCGGTGACCAGGGCGATCTTCTCGAACCCGAATGTCTCGGCTACCCTGCGTTCCAACTGCTCGACTTTCTGGTGGTCGCCGTCGAACAGCGAAAGGTAGCTCGCCTGCGTTCCGGTGGTGCCCTTCACGCCGCGAAACTCCAGCGAGTCCAGGCGATACTCCACGTCCCGAAGGTCGCGCAGGAAGTCGGCGCACCAGAGCGTCGCCCGTTTGCCCACGGTCGTCGGCTGGGCCGCCTGGAAGTGCGTAAACGCCAGGCAGGGCAGCTCGCGGTGTTCCTCGGCGAACCGTCCCAGGGCGTCGATGACGTTGGCGAGGTAGTCCCGCAGCAGCGTCAGCGCGTCCCGCATGGTGAGGATGTCCGTATTGCAGCCGACGAACTGACTGGTCGCCCCGAGGTGGATGATCGCCCGGGCGGCCGGCGCGACGTCGCCCAGCGCGTGGATATGGGCCATCACGTCGTGGCGGAACTCGCGCTCGTACCGGGCGGCCTGGTCGAAATCGATGTCCTCCAGGTGCGCCCGCAACTGGGCGATCTGCTCATCGGAGATGTCCAACCCGAGCTGCTGCTGCGCCTCTGCCAGTGCCAGCCACAACCGCCGCCACGTGGAGAACTTCCTCTGGGGGCTGAACAACTCCTTCATGGCTGCGCTGGCGTATCGCCCTTCCAGCGGGCAGACGTAGGTGTCCTGTTTGCGTTCCATGGCGGGCATTGTACCCGATCGGCGGGTCGTCGTCATCGATTTGATCGTTCAGGGCGATCGGCTCATTTCAGCAATCGAATGGCCAGCGGGTAGCGATACCAGTGACCCTTGCTGGAATCCACGGTCGCGATGATGTTGAAGATGATCCCGACCAGCATAACGATCGGTGCTCCGACTCCGCAGGTGATAATCCCCAAGACGAGTGCAGCGATCAGCACGGTGATCTCGAAATTCAGCGCTTCCTTGCCCTGGTGATCCACGAACGGGTGTTCCTCTTTCTTGATCAGCCAGATGATCAGCGGGCCGATGAAGCCGGTGAAGATCGCCAGCAGGTGGCAGAGCATGCCCATGTTGCGCGCCTCGGAGTTCTGCTCGATGGGCGGTGGGCCCTCAACGTCCCCCGGGAAGGGTTCAGGGGGTTCCTGCTGGGGCGGCGGCTGATGGGGGTCGTTCTGCTGGGCGTCGTAGGGGGTCTGGTTCGGGTCGGTCATAATGTCTCCTTTGACTCCAGAGGTGGTTGGGCGGAGTTCCCATTACCTCAGTCTACCGTCGGCCGCTGCGTGTGTCTCGTGTTTTCTGCCCGGCGCAGCCTCCGCTGTCGCCATTACATGCGCACTGTTGCCTGCCTTTGTTGGGCGCGCGTCGTGGCGGGTGCGGGGGGCAAGTCAGCGGATTTCTGCGGATTTTTCTTCTCTCGGCCGGCCGGGCAGTTGCGCGCGGTCGCGTCGGTTTAGCGCGCCTCGGTGGGCACCCGCCGGGCGGTCGGCGGCGGAGAGGGTGAGGAGACCATGCAAATGACCATGAACCTGCAGAATTTCGACGACGCGAACTTTGACCTCGACTACCTGACCTGGCTGATCGACGAGCAGGCCCCACCGCGGCAGCGGCGTTTCGCCCGGCTGTGGGAGTACTTCCGCAACCGCCAGAGCCCTGCGTCCGGGCCATTGCGGAGGTTGGAGAACGCTTCCACCCGCCCGTACATGCAGGGCCAGGAGCAGGGCCTCCCCGGGCGAATTACCGGCGTGGACCTGTCCGGCTCGCCGCTGGGGGGCGTGGCCCGCAAGGAAGTGGTCATCGAAAACGACATCGCCTGGCGGATCGACACGATGATCGATTTTCTCTTCGGTCGGCCGGTCACTGTTCGTTCTCTTGCAGGGGATCCCGACGTCGCGTCGGCCGTCAATGCCGTCCTTCAGGCGATGTGGGAGGCCAACGGCGGGGCCGGGTTCTTCCAGGAACTCGCCCTGTACGGTTCTGTGTACGGCTTCGTTGACGTTGCTCTCCGAACCCCGGCCGACGGGACCGGCGAGGCGGTTTCCGCCCTTCCCGCCGGCGCTGGTCGTTCCGCTGATGCGGGCCGTCGGCCGGGCACGCCTGAATTGTCCGTCTCCGCTGGAGGCGCTTTGAGTGAGCGTGCGGTGGCCCGTGCCGTCGCCGCTGCCCGGCGCATCTCGCTGGAGGCGATCGAAGCACCCCGCGTGGTGCCCGTGCTGTCCGAGGACAACTGCCGCCGGGTTCGCTACTGGGTGCAGGTCTACCGCAAGCGTTGCACGCGACTGGCCGGCGGCGCGAAGCGATGGCTGCACCTGCCGTGGACCCGGTCGGCCGAGCGTTCGCCCGAGGAGGTCGAGGTCGTCGAGATTCTCGGCCGGACCTGGTGGCAGCGCTACGAAAACCGCCGGCTTCTCAGCGAAGGCCCCAATCCGCTGGCGACGGTGCCGGTGGTGCACATCCAGAACCTCGCGCTGCCGGGCAGCTACGCGGGCCTCGGCGATGTCGAGCCGCTGCTGCCATTGCAGGACGAACTGAACACCCGCCTCAGCGATCGAGCCAATCGCGTGACCTACCAGGCCTTCAAGATGTACCTGGGCAAGGGCATCGAAGATTTTCTCGATCGTCCCGTCGGGCCCGGGCAGATGTGGGCCACCTCCAACACCGAGGCCACCATCGAGGAGTTCGGCTCGGACGCCGAGTCGCCCAGCGAGGAATCGCACATCGAGCAGGTCCGCCGCGCGATGGACAAGGTCTCGGGCGTCACGCCGCTGGCGGCCGGGCTGATCCAGGGCAACGTGGGTCATCTCACCAGCGCCACCGCGCTGAAGGTGCTGCTGGCCGGCGTGCTCTCCCGCACGCAGCGCAAGCGGCTGACCTACGGGACGGGCATCGCGCGGATCGCCGAGTTGGCGTTGACCTGGCTCAACGCAAGCGGCGCCTTCCGGACCACCCCGGACCAGCGGCGGGTGGAGGTCAACTGGCCCAGCCCGCTGCCCAGCGACCAACAGCAGGAACTCCAGATGGCCCGGACCAAGCTGGACCTCGGCGTGCCGCCCGCCCGCGTGCTGGCCGAGTTGGGCTACGCCGAGACCGAAACTCCCGAAAACTGAACCCCTCTTCCGGAAAGGACCCCAACCATGACCGAACCCGCCGTGACCTCCGCCCCCATCCCGACGCCCGCCGAGGAGCCCTCCGCCACGGGTGAGAACCCCAAGCTGGTGCCCGTAGGCGAGTCGATCAAGTATCGCCGCCGGGCCCAGCAGGCCGAGGGGCAGCTCGAATCGCTGCAGAAGCAACTCGACGAGCTTCGCGCCGAGCTGGACGGCCGGGCCGATCAACTCGCCGAGGCCGAGGCCCAGCGCGACGAAGCGAGACATCAGCTGCGAGCCACCGAGACCCGCTCGATGGCCGACCGCGCCCTGCAGCAGGCGGGCGTGGTGGACCTCGAAGCGGCCTCGGTTCTGCTGGGTCGCCGGGTGGACCTCTCCCAGGAGGACCTCGACGAGGACAGCATCGCCGGCGCCGTTGAGCAGTTGCTGGTGGACAAGCCGTTTCTGTGCCGTTCTGGCGGTTCGCTGCCTCCGGGCACCGCCACCGCCCGCGACGAGGAAAACACCCCCGCCGCCCGACTGACGGACGTCGCGCGTCAGGCGGCGGCCAGCGGGAACCGACGCGATATCGCCGAGTATCTCCGCCTGAAACGCGCCGTCGGCCGGGGCTGACGCGCAAGGCACGAACGGGCCAGGTGCCCACGTCGGATCGCCCGGAACCGTCGGACAGCCGTCCGCCGGCCTCGGACGAGTGAACCCCCTTCAGAACCCGGCAGCCCGATCGGGGCTGCCCCGCAAGGAGAACACTGATGTCATTCACCGGAAAAGCAACCTACTCCGCCGGCTCGACACTGCCGGAACTCGCCGAGGACGTCGGCGACATCGTGGGGATCGTCTCCCCGTACGAAACGCCGCTGCTGGACCACCTCGGCGACCCGGTTCGCGCCGCCACCAGCACCTACCACGAGTGGCTCGAAGACGAACTGCTGCCCAACACCGACACCATCGACGACACAGACTGGTCCGACGCGTCGGCCGACACGACCTTCGGCGTGGACCACGCCGACCGGTTCCGCGTGGGCGACCAGGTTCGCCCCGCCGAGAGCAGCGAGCTTCTGCTCGTGACGGCCGTCGATACCGGGGCGGGAACCGTCACGGTGGTTCGCGGATATGGTGGCACGACGGCCGAGGCCCTCGAAGACGGCCAGGTGCTGCACATCCTGGGCAACGCCGCGCTGGAAGGCGACGACTCGCCCACGGCACGGTTCACCAATCGCCTCCGCAAGGGCAACTGGACGCAGATCTTCACCGCCGGCGTCCGCGTGAGCGGTTCGGACCTCGCCGTACGGAAGGTCGCGGTGGCCGACGAGCTGGACTACCAGCGCCAGGAACGCCTCCGCGAAATGCTGCGGGACCTCGAGAGCACGGTCATCAACGGCACGGCCCCGGCGGCCAACCCCGAGGGCGGCGCGAGCATCCGTCGGACGATGCGCGGGATCATCCCGAGCATCACGACCAACCGCTTCGAGCCCGGCGTGAACGAGTTTCCCGGCGGACCGACGCTCGCCGAGGATCAACTGAACGCCGCGATGCGCGCCATCTGGGAGAAGTCCTCCAGCCGCATCGACACCATCGTGGTCAACGGCCTCCAGAAGCGACAGATCAACAGCTTCCTGCTCGCGGGGCGAACGTATGGCCCCCGGGACACGACCTATCGCGAACTGGTCAGCACGTACGAGAGCGATTTCGGCGTCTGCCGCATCGTTCTCTCCCGTGCCATGCCGGCCGACTCCCTCCTGCTGCTGGACAGCTCCCGCGTGGACGTCCTGCCGCTGGCGGGGCGAAGCTTCCACTACAAGCCCCTGGCGGTCACCGGCGACTACGAGGCCGGCGAGGTCATCGGCGAGTACACCGTCGAGCTCCGCAACGAGTCGGCCCACGGCCTGATCCAGGGCCTTGGCTAGTCCCGATTTTCCGTCCCTTTCCTGCCCGTCGCGCGAGGCTGTCCGGGAACCATCCCGGGCAGCCCGGCGGCGGAGTCTGCGAGATCACCCATGAACACCATCACGCACGATCGCGACCTGCTCCGGCTCGAACCGGTCCTCTTTCTGGGCGGTGGGTGTGCCTCACGCACCCTCATCGCCGGGGGCGACGGCGTCCTGAGCGGATCGACCTTCACGTCTCCAGGCAGCGACTTTGCCCAGGCTGCCCTCGCGGCGGGCATGGTGCTGTGCACCTGGACCGACGCTCCCGAAGAGCCCACCGCCGTGGAAATTGTCTCGGTGGACTCGGCCACGCAGCTGACGGTGAGCGTGTTGCGCGAATCGCCCGACAGCGAACCCGTCGCGCCGTCGGCCGGCAGCGGGTTGGGCTTCTTCGTGCGGAGCTACCGCCCGGAGATCCGCCAGGCCGCCGACCAGTTGGCTCACATGCTGAGCCGATCCGGCGAAACCCTCCGGCAGGACCCGCCCACCTTCTGCGACGCCGCGGTACTCCGCGAGACCATCGCCCTCGGCGCACTGGCGACCATCTTCTCGGCGCGAAGCGGCAACGGCGGTCGGACCGACTCGGCCGGCATCAAGGCCGAACGCTACCGCCGGGAGTGGCTCGCCGCACGGACGCGCCTTCGCGTGGCGGTGGACACCGACGGCGACGGCCTGCCCGACGAGACCCGCACACTCGGCCACGTGACCCTCCGGAGGATCTGACCATGCCCGAGATCAACGACGTGCTCAACAACGTGCTGACGACGCTTCGCCACAGCGGGCTCTTCTCGGCGGTCGTGTTCGGTGAGGACCATTCGCGCGTGGACATGCCCCGGGCGGCTGTGCGGTTCCGGTCGCTGGAGTCGCACCTTCCGGACGACACGGCCGCCGGTCGATGGATCCGCCTGACGCTGCGGCTGAGCGTCCGCACCCGGCGCGGTGTCGACGGCAGCGAGGCGCGGCTGGATGAACTGGTCGCCGCCGCGCGCGGGGCATTGCTGGCCGACGTCACACGCGGGGGCATCTGCAGCGACCTGCCCATCGGTGCCGCCACGGACCTGGGAACCGTCTCACCCGAGACGGGTCTCCACGGCCCCGTCGTCGGACGCGTCACCGAGTTGACCTGCCATTACGAAACGGAGTAACTCCATGCCGCGATACACCCGCATCCAATCGGCCTCGTTTGCCGGTGAGGCCCTTCCGTTGGCGGTCTCGGCCGTCGTGGCCCGCCGCTGCGAGCCGCTGGGGCGATCGGACGATCTCGACGCCCACCCCTCCAGCATTCAGACCCGCCCGCTGGGCGACAACATCGAGCTGACCCTCCGCGACGTGGCCATCGCCGACGGACTGGCCATCGGCTCGCAGGGAACGCTGGTCATCGAGATCGCATCGGCCGACGGCGTGACCCCGGGCCGATCGATCCGCCTGAGCGGGGCCGTCCTGACACGCGTGGAAACGCGCTACGCCCAGGACGCCCCGGCCGTGGCGGTGCTGCGATTCGTGTGCGAGTCGCCCGACGGAACCACCGACCCCTTCCACGCGGAGGACCAGTCATGATGACCTACGGCGGAATCAGCCTCTTTGCCTCCGGGCCGGCCGAGCTGCGAGCCGGACCCCTGCGGCGGCGGACGGATCGTCGGTCGTTGGCGGGCCAGGACGGCCAGTTGGCGATGGACCTCGGCCGTGACAGCCGGGCCATCGAGCAGACCGGGCGCCTCCAGGCCGACACGCTGGAGAACCTCCAGGCGCTGATCGACGCGATCGAAGCCCACCTCGACGGCCAGGTGCGATCGCTGGTTGCCCCCTCCGGCGCGAGCCACGACTGCCTGATCGAGGAGTTCGAACTCACCCGCGGGCCGACGCGCGGCAGGGGCTTCTGGTGCGAGTATCGCATCCTGTACCGGGAGCTGACGCCATGAGCCCCCCGACGACCGACGGCATCACGATCATCTCGGCCATCCGCGACGAGATCGGCCGGGCGACCATCGGCTTCCGCTCGATACACGCCGAACGGTGTCATCAGCTCTACGCCAACGGCGAACTGGTCGCCTGGACGGACCGTCCCGAGGCGCGACGGTTCACCCTGGCCGGCGAGACGGCAACCCGTGAGTGCGTCATCGCGGCAGTGTCCGCTGCCGACCGGATGGTCGACCTGTCGGCCGAGCTGGGCATCTCGCCCCCGGCGTGGGTGGTTCAGCGCCGTCTGGCGCGCACGCCCGATTGGCCGCGTGATGGTCGAGTGGAGCTGCTGGGCGATGGCGCCTCGGGCACGTTCCGATCGGCTCCGTTGGCATCGGCGGACACCTGGCCGGCGTGGGCGCCCCGCTGGGCATGGGGGGAAGACCGCTTCGGCCGGGGCGCGTTCGGCTGGGACGGCTCGGCCGCTCCGGGCGCCGGCCTCGGCGCGATGGGCGGCGGGATGTTCGGCTTCGACGAGCGCTCCGTCACACTGTCGGCGGCGCTGGGTGAGCCCGGCACACATCAACTCAAGCTACGCCTCCGCGGCCCGGGCGGGACGTTCGCCGACGGGCCCGTCGAAACGCTGGACGTCCAGCCCCCGCCGGACCCGCCCGCAGCCGTCACGTTGGCCGACTACGACCCCGCCACCCGGCGGATCACCCTCAACATTCAAGGAGCAACCCCATGACCGAACTGTACCCCACCGACGCCGAGCTGACCGATCTGTCCGGCCAGGGCGACGTCGAGCACGACGTGCTCTACCCGGCCATCGGCGAGTCGCCGTATTACGTGAGCTTCTACCGGATGCTCTATCGCCTGCTGGACACCGCCCGCCGCGCCGGCGACCTGCGCGTGTTCAAGGACGGCGAGTTGACCTTCGGTATCCGCCCGGGCCGCTTCATGGACGGCGACCTGCCGCGATCGTTCGCGGGGGCGGCCGACGTCGCCCTGACCGACAACGCCACCAACGCCGTCTACCTCACCGCCGAGGGAAGTGTCACTGTTTCGCCGGCCGGCTTCCCCGACCCGTCCGCAACGCCGCACCTGCCGCTGGCGACGATCACAACCGCCGGCGGGGCGTACGACTTCTCGGACATCGAAGACCACCGGGGTCGATCCATCATGACGCTGCTGGAGGCGGTTTCGGCCGACCGGCTCGGTGAGGACCTTCGCGCGGCAATCCCGTCGGTGAGCATCACGCCCGGAGCGGAATCCGGCGACACACGCACGATCACGCTGCAACTGCTCGACGCGGCCGGCAGTGAGCTTGCCGCCCGGGCGCGCCTTCGCGTGTGGATCTCCGAGTCGGACTTCGGCCCGCCGTCGGCCGGCGGCAACACGGTGGCAGTGACGGCCGGCGCAACGCTCCGCGAACTGACCGCACACGCCGACTACGAGCTGATCGCCACATCGGACGGTTCGGTCGCCCTCGACGTGACCGTGGCCGGCGCGGCCGGCCGATTCGTGATGGTCGAGTTGGGCGGGCGGATCGTCTCCAGCGGCGAGCTGACCTGGTCGGCGTAAGGGAGGAACCATGACCGATCAAGGCGACAACCAGGCGGGCACGAACATCTACGTCGGTCGCGGTGGGATGGGCGATGTGAACTTCGCGGCGCCGGTGGCATTTCTGCCGGCTGACGTGCAGACCATCGAGCTGCCCCTGTCGCTGGAACCGGGGGCCGACTACGCGATCGTGGCGTGCAGAGTGTCCCCCGCCGGGGTGGAAGAGCGCAGCCGGCAGGGGGGGCTCCGCATTCGCGTTTCGTCGGACGGCCAGTCTGTGGCGGTGGTCCTTCCGGTCCCGTCCGACCTGGTGGCCGAGCGTTTGGCCGATGGTCGGTTGCGGCTGAGCTGTTCGATCGTGTCGGCCGTCGGGCTGGCGGTGCCCGAGTCGGTGGACGTCTTCACCGCCGACGCCGAGGCCCCGTTCGATACCGCCACTCCGGTCGCCTCGGTAGATGTTGGCCGGGGCGACGGGGAGGTCCACGTGACGTTTGATTGCCCCGCGCTGCCATGTCGACTCAGTGCCCGCTGCATTGCCGGTCAGCAGGCGGGCGATTTGGCCGGGGCGATTCGCGTCGCCGACGGTCCGGCCCTGTCGCCCCCCGCGGCGCTGCCCCAGGAGGTCTCATGAACACCATCACATTGCATCGTGTTTCCCCCGGCGGTTCGCTGCTGCCGGCCTGTCGCCCTCGCGTGTACGTCGCGGGCAGGCGGAGTTATCGCCTGGAGGCGTTGTCGGTGGACTGGCTGGCCGGCCCCGAGCTGGGCCGGGCCCGCATCGCGGCGGTTCGGCAGGAGCATGTGGATCGGCCGCCTCGGATCGAGCAGCTCGACGCGCTGCCGGCGGTCGGTCAGTCGGTGGACATCCGCGCTCCCCTCGGCCAGGTCGACTGGGCGTTCCGTGGCGTGGTGGCCGCCCACGAGGGATCGGTCGACGGCGAATCCGAGCGGCTCACGGCTCGGCTGGTGCACGTTCTGCGGGCGGCGTTGAGCGAATCGATTGATCTCCGGATGGTCTGCGCTGGTGGCGAGGCGACGGCCCGGCCGAATGAGCGGGTGGTGTTCAATGCAGGCATCGGCACGTGGGCGTCGGCGGAGAAGGTCGAGGTCCAAGGCCGATCGGTCCGCGTGTTTTCCGCGGCGGGAGACGCCGTTCGTTGGAGCGTGGCCGACGCGCTGGGGTATCTGCTGGCGGTGCATGCTCCGCACATTCCCATCACGGCCGACGAGACGACGGTGTCCCTGGCGAGGGAGATCGACCTCGGGCGGCTGGGCGTTAGCGGCCAAGAGGTGCGCGATGCGATCGCGACGGTCGCCGATCGGGCGGGGCTGTTTCTTCGCGTGACCCGGGCCGGCGGCGGACTGGTCGTCCAGCAGCGCGGGCGTGGTCGGCGCGGCAGGGTGTGCCTGGCGCCGGCGGGCAACACCGCCTCTCCCGTCGGCAACAACCTCTGGCGGGCGACGATGGAACTCGGTCGGCGTCCGGCGCGGCGCGGCGTGGTCGTTCTCGGCGGCTATAAGCGGTACGAGGCGACCTTCGAACTGTCCCCCGGATGGGACCCGTACGACGTGCCGGATACCTGGGGCGAGACGGTCCGCAGCCGATCGAGCGACTGGCCCGGCGAGAGTGACGTCCTCCGCCGTTGGGTGCTCAACGAGGACGGGGCATACAGCGACGGGCCTTGGAACCTGCCGCTTCATGAGTTCGGCGACGTGTCCGAAACGGACTTCACACAGGCGACGCCGCGACGGCTGGGGGCCTGCCTCTCGACCGACGAAGGCGGCCGTTCTCTGGGAGTGGTGGTGGAAGTCAGCGTCGATGCCGGGCTCACCTGGCGTCGGTGGGACGGCCCGGTGCGCGTGGCGGGCGACCGCTGCGACGTGCTTCTCGATGGCGACGAGCTCAGCGGTGGGTACTACCGCGCCGCGTTGGCGGGGGAGGCCCGTGTTCGGGTGACGGCGACGGTTGTCTCCGACGCCAGGCTGATTGCCGAGATCGAAGGCGACGGCGGGGCGGGTCGCGACGTCATTTCCGCCGAGGCCGACGGTCAATGGGCGGCGGTGAGCGAGGCGAGCATCTTCGCCGGGGTCGACGGATTGGGAGCGGCCCGGGAGGTGGATGACACGTCGCGGCTGAAGGCCATTGCTCGCCGGCACGTGGAGGCGGGTTCCGCGGTGGAGGCCACCTTCACGCTGGCGTGGTGCGAACCCACCTGGGCGGTGGGAGATCTCGTCGACCGGATCGAGGGCAGGGGACTGACGCTCGCCGGCGCGCCGGGCCGGTTGCCGCGGGTGACCCGCGTCGGCCACGAGTTCGGCGATTCCCAGCGAACCATTCTGACTGTGAGGTAAGCGATGCAATCGAGTGATTTCTACAACGACGGGTTCGGCCGACTGGCGCAGGTCGGCGGCGGGGGGCGGGTTCGCCTGGTTCGCCTCACGGGGCTGGACGGCGGCAACCGCTACACCGCCCGGGCGATCGAGTACGGCGCCGACGGGGCTCTGCAGTATGTCACCAGCGAAGAGCAGGTGGTGACGAATCTCGCCGAGCCGGCGGACACGGACGGACGGCTGTCGGCCGACACCGACGCGGTGGCCATCGACGTCGAAGGTCGGTGGATCGTGCATCTCTCGCTGGCGGGCACGGCGATGTTCCCGGCGCGGGTGCTCTCGTCCGGCGGCGGGGGGGCGATGTACACCGTTCGCCCGCAGACGTGGGACTCGGGCGGCGAGCTGATCGACCGGGGCGGATCGGTCGACCTGACGGCGACGAACCTCGCCGAACTCTCGCTCGGCCCCGGCGGGGCGGTGGACCCCGACACGATCGTATTGGTCGCGCCGCTGCACGACGAGGCCGACCCGCCCACGATTCGCTACGTCTTCTCGCATCCCGCTTACGCCAAGTACCTGGATTAGCCCATGCCCTACGACCCGACATGGAATAACGCCAACGCAGCCGGCACGGTCGAGCCGGGCGTGCATGCGATTCGCCTCAGCGACGCGGCCGAGCTGGCGTCGGCGGTCAATCGCCGACGGTTGCTGACGTATCAGCACGCGCAGGATTTCTCTTCGCAGATTGCGTCGGGGGCATTCGTGCGGGCCGGGACGTTCGACTCGGCCGAGGCGCCGCCGTTTGAGAATCTCCGGGCGGCGCTGGACAGCGACGTGCTCAGCCCGCCCGCCGGCCAACTGGGCGGCACGCCACCGACGCCCGGGGAGATGGTCTGGCTTTGGGCGAAGGCGGACGCCGACGAGGGCAAGACCATCGTCGCGGGCCCGGCCGATGCGGGCGAGGTCAGCCTGTTCGAGAAGCTCAACGGCGGATCGGACTGGACCGACGCAACGCTCAACGGCGGGGCCACGCCGATCCGGGCGGTGCATCTCAACGAGTTGCGGCAGGTCACCGAATGGCTGCGGCGCGGGCGGTGGACGCTGCCGGTGTACTTCGCGGCCGGGATCTTCTCGGTGATGCCCGACACGCCGTGGCTGGGCGAGGCGATCGCCAACAACGGAAGCGACGAACTTCACAGCCTGGGCTTCGCGCTGTTGAGCACCGACGAGACGCCCGAGCGGGGACTGACTGATGTGACGGTGCGAGCGGATACGCGGCTTGAATTGTTGGCCGACGTGGCGTGCACCGTGGAGGTCGGTCGTTGTCTGCGTGAGTTGGACTTCGCGAACGATCCGCCCACGTGGAACGAGCACGCCCCCAGCGCGTCGGCGAGCTGGGATGCGCCGGGCGCCTCGGGCAGCGGCGACGTTGAGAGCCTCGGTTCGGTTGTGCTGTCGGCGAACGTTCCCGGCTCGTTGAGCGGTTCGGTTTTGCGGTCGGCCGTCCAGGCCATGATCGACGGCGCGCCGCCCAATCTGCTGGTTGCCCGGCAGGACACCGGAAGTGAAACCATCGCCATCACGGGCGAACTCGTGGTGGAATTCGAGCTGAACACCCCGCCCAACTGACCCCAAACAGAGAGGAGCAACCATGGAAGACCTGATGACGGAACTTGGCAGTCTCGGGGCGGCCGGCCTGATGGGAGCGATGTGGCTGTGGGAGCGGAAGCTCTCCCGCCGGCGCGACCAGCAGATCGGCGAGGCCCACGAGCGGATCATGCGAGACGAGCAACGGCTGGGCAAACTCACCGAGGTGGTCGCCCACAACACCTCGGCGATCACGCGTTTTGCGGAGATGCAGCGAACGCAGAACGAGATTCTTTCTCGTCTGCTGAAAGGAGGGACCGACCATGCGGGCGCATAGAGGATGGATGCTGTGTGCGGTTTTGCCGGTCCTGCTGGCCGGGTGCGGCGCGCCGACCGCGACGCTGGATTTGATCTCGGTGGCGCGGCGTGGATTGGCCGACGCGCGATCGGCGGAGCTGCAGCGATCGGAGGAGATGACCCGGCGCGTCGAGTCGCAGATGGATGCCCTGGGCGAGGCTTTCGATACGGACGTTCGACTCGTCTCGGCCGGCGAAGTAACCGGGGCCGACGGCAAGCCGGTCGCGCTGTCGCCCGAGTGGGTGATCTCTGCGCGGAAGGGGTACGCCGCCGCCCAGCGGATGCTCGTGCAGCAGACGCTGACCGACCAGGCCGACCATCTCCAACGGCTGGACAATCTCGCCGCCGCCGACGAGGCGCTGCAGATGGCTACGGGGCTGATCGTCCGTCGGGCGGCGGTCTCGCAGCGGGTACGCAATGTTCTGATGGACCTTCACGGGAGGATGATCGATGAAGAATGACTACATGACAATCGAGCACGCCGTCGAGCAGGCGACCGACGAGGCGTGGCGTGACTGGTCGATGGAGCATCCGTCCCTGGCGCGGGTGATCGACCGGACGAGGTTGATCGACCGGACGGCCGACTCGTTGCGTCGCAGCCCGGAGTTCCGCCAGGCGGTGGACGCCTACCACCGGGCCGGGAGCGAGCTGGAGTTGCTGGCGCAACTGAGCGAATTGGCCGCCGGCGTTCTGCAGAAGGTGCTGGGGCTGTAAGCCGTGTGACGAGGCTGGGGTGAGCAGGCCGACGCCGCAGAGGTGGAACGCTGCACCCGCGAGATTGCCGATCGGGCCCCGGCCGGGGTAGGATACGGACATGGAGCAACGCTTCGTGATCCAGATTCATCGCGGCTGGGGCCCGACGCATTACGATCTCATGATCGAGGACGGGCCTGCCCTCGCGACGTGGCAGTTCGCCGATCCGCCCACCGACGCCCCGGCAGGGCGGCCGATGGACTGCCGCCGTATCGCCGACCATCGCCCCGCATACCTGACCTACGAAGGGCCCATCTCCGGCGGCAGGGGAGCGGTACGCATTCTCGACGGCGGCCCGTGCGAGGTCGTCGCCAAGGGGCCCACGCGATGGCGCGTGCGGTTCGGCGGGAAGCGATTGGCCGGCCCGTGCGAGCTGCGACGGGACGGGCAGGACGGCTGGGCGTTCGTGCGGGAGGCGGGGGCTAATTGACTTCCGCGGGTGTGTCGGCCTCGGTGAGACGGTGGACGTGCAGGGTGATGTTCCCGGGGGTAATCGTGATGTTGTGCACGCGGATGCGTCGCTGGTCCCACATGCCCACGGGCGTAATGGGTTCCTGGTCGATGGCCTGGAGAATCGTCGCCAGCACGCTGACCACCCGGCCGGTGGGGTCGTCGGCCGATGGCGCACCGTCGTCGTCGGTTCGCCGGGCCAGCGAAGTGCGCAGGGCGGTGAGTCGGTCGCGGACGAGCGTCTCAGGGACGGTGAGCGTCCCGATGGCGGTCTCGATGAGCTTCACCCGCAGGCGGCGGTCGGAGGTGAACTCCACGCCGAGGGTGAGCGAGACAATCTTGTGGTGCTCGGTGAGTCGGAGCATCAGTCTCAGCCGACCGTTGTCCAGTGCGACGGCGGGGTCGGTCACGCCGGCTTCGTGGAGGGCGTCGAGCACGCTGCCCGCCCGATGGCCGGGACGGACCGCGGCGATTTCTTCCATCGAGGCGAGATAGCGATTGATGCGTTCCTCGCTGAGCGACCAGCGGAATGGCTGGGTGTCCTGGGCGTGGCGGTTGAACTCGGCCAGGCGGTTATAGAAGTCGGTGGCTGCCTGCCTGCGCCGGGGGCGGGAGAGGGGTTGGTAGGCATACTCCCGCGGAACGCCCGACGCGCAGAGGTACAGGTATCCGCCGCCGGCCAACAGGGCCAATGCGATCAGCGCAGAGGCCCATTTCAGGTGGGTCGATACCCGCAATGGATGTCACCTTCCGCCGCCCGATGAAGTGGCCGGGGGGCTCGGTCAGCCGGCGGAGATGGCGCCGACGGGGCATTCGCCTTCACACGCGCCGCAGTCGATGCACTTGTCGGGGTCGATGATGTACTTGGGGTCGCCTTCGCTGATGGCCTCCACGGGGCAGATGGGCTTGCAGGCACCGCACTGGATGCAGTCGTCGGAAATCACGTAAGCCATGAAGAACTCCTTTCGGGTTTTTTGTGCTGAAAATCCTCTCGCGGTTCTCTCAATCGCCGCGAGATTGTGTTAGTGTAGTGCAAGGTTGCAGGCAAATCCAGTCAGTCTGTTGTTCAGGTCAGATCAGTTCGAGCGGACAGGGGCAGTTTGCGGTCCGCACACCGCGCCGGGGCAGCGCGCAGTGGAAAAAGCAAGATGACCAGGCGCCGACCTGTCGTAGATGCTGAGGGTGCGTGGGCAGAGTTCGTGGGATTTCTTCGCGCCAATGGTGCGCGGATCACCCACGCCCGCCGTGTCGTGCTGGAGCATGTGCTTCGGCGCGGCGACCATTTTCGTGCCGACCAGATCGCCAAGGACCTCTCCAGCGGATCCCGCCGCGTGAGTCGGGGGACGATCTATCGGACGCTCGCGCTGATGGTGCAGGCCGGGCTCGTCCGCGAGATTCGCGACACCGACGTACATGCCCATTACGAGTGGGTCTTCGGGCTGCCCGACCATGAGCACATGGTCTGCGATGAGTGCGGGGAGTTCATCGAGTTCTCGGATCCACGGATCTGCTCAGCCATCCGAGACGCCTGCCACGAGCAGAGCTTCGATTGTCGCTCCTACCGCGTGATGGTCTTCGGGATCTGCCCGGCCTGCCGATCCAGGCGGGGCGACGGCCGCTCTGGAGATGCGACTACTTCTTGATGTACGATCGGTGCATCATCTTACCGTTGTTTTCGTGGTCGTAAGAGACGCCCTCTGTGCTCTCGCGCAGGAGCATCGAATCGTTCTTGCCGACCTGGCGTGTGTCGACCACGCTCTGGCGGTCCATCTCGGCCATGAATTCGGCGACGTCGCCGGGGACCAGTGACGCGAACCGCTTGTTCGCCTGTTTCTTGGCGATTGCCTCCATCGCAGCCGCCCTGAGCAGCTTGGGGTAGACCTTGCGGAACAGTGTCTCGGCTGCATAGATGTCCACGGACATCACTTCTCCGTTGACCGCGATGCCCAGCCCGATCACATTTTTCTTCCCTTCGGGCGCGTCGGTCAGGGCGGCGACGTACTCTTCGACGAGTTTGACGAGTTTCTCGTTTTCCATCGACAGTTCCAGGCTGGTTGCTGACTGATTGGCCGCGACGTTTTCATTGGTCGATGCGCTGAGTTTGCTCTGCGTCCGGGCCACCTCTCTCCACACTCCGCTTTGGTTGCCCCTCTTGAGGGCGGCGAGTTTGAGTTCCTTCGTCGCCAGCATATTGTTGGCGGAACTGAACTTGTTGGCCGTCTCACCGCCGCGCTTGGCCCAGCGTCCCTGTTCGACGCAGAACGACTTGAGCGGCAAGCGTCCGGATTGGCCGGGCACGACGAGGTCCTGCTGGATGGTGCGGTCCTGCTTGCCGCCCTTGACGATCTCGCCGGCCTGTACGTAGATCGGCCGATTGCCGGTGTTCTCGATCTGCAGCTCGCTGACCTCGCCGGTCTCATGGACGGTCACCACGTTGGCGTCGATCGCCTCGCTCAGCGTCATGAAGTTCTCGCCTTCGACCTGGTCGGGCCCGTGGATCATGAACAGCGTGAGATTCTCGTGGCGGACCGGCTGGGAGATGCGGTACTCGCCGACCGTGGCGGTGGTGGTTGCTTCGCGATCACCCGGGTCCGGCTGGCCGCACCCGATACCCGTAAGCAGGATGGCCCCCGCTCCTGCGGTGATGATTCCAACCAATACGCCAAGAATCCAATTCGTTTTCATGATGATCTCCCCGTGGCTGATGCGTCGGTGTGACGTTGGCCCTGCAGGCGGAGAACCGTCCCCGTCCGCAGATGAGACGCACGTCGGGCGGATGTGTTCGGACGGTATCCCGTAAGACCTGAAGGAAATGTGGGATGCGAACCGCTCAGGCGGTAACCGCGTCGATCCACGCCTCGGCCATCAGCGCATGACCGGCGGGGGAGGGGTGGACCCCGTCGGGCAGCCAATACGCCGGCTCGCGCCGCTGGGCCGCCG
This sequence comes from Phycisphaerae bacterium, assembly GCA_046541875.1. Classification (GTDB taxonomy): domain Bacteria; phylum Planctomycetota; class Phycisphaerae; order SM23-33; family SM23-33; genus CAZFPT01. Next base: position 21,807 of record JBKHCL010000040.1, read on the forward strand.
CGGCGAACAGGCCGTCGAAGCCCACGAGCGTGGCGTTGAAATCGTCGGCGATGGCGCGGACGGCCTCGATGCGCGGGTCGAGATCCTCACGCCAGGCGGCGCGGTCCGGCGGAACCGGAAGAAGGAACGGTTCGCAGATCACCAACCGAGCGCCAAGACGTTCGCCGATGCGCTCGAGGATGCGCCGGTAGCAGGCGTCGAACTCCTCGACGGGCGATACAATGTCCCCGTCGTACCGCCGCCAGGTGTCGTTGATGCCGATCAGGACCGACACCACGTTTGGCACCTCGTCGAGAAGGTCACTCTCCAGGCGGGTTTCCAGATCGTACACGCGATCGCCGCTGATGCCTCGATTCGTAAAACGCAGGTCCATCTCCGCGTGGCGGGCGCCCAGCAGGGCGGCCGTGATGGCGGCGTACCCGTGACCGAGGCCGTGATTGTTGTTCTGTTCGGCGCGTCGGCCGACGTCGGTGATACTGTCGCCGTAGAACAGCACATGGTCGTTGTCTCTCAGCAGCATGGGCGAACCTTCCGAGTTCAGTCAATATCGAAGCACGTTGCAGGGGGCGATGATCGGCCATCGGCCTTGTCGTGCACAGCGGGGGAACGTCTCAGTCGACCGCGTGGCGTCCCCGATTTGAGAGCAGCACGACGTCTCGCAGCCCTTGGGGGCCGGGCGCGTCGGCCCATCGCTTCTGGAATTGCTCGTCCTGCACAGTCTGTGCGATGGCAGCCAATGCCCGCAGGTGGAAGTTCCGCTCGTCGCGACTGCCCACCAGCAGGAAGATGGCCTCTACTGTTTCGGCGTCTTGCGAGAAGCGTATGCCTTTCTTTGCACGGGCTATCAGCAGTTCGAAGTGTCCTTCACCGGGAACCACAATATGGGGGACCGCCAGTGTCGGTCCCAGCAGGGTGCTTCCTTCCTGCTCTCGCTGAATGAGCTTCTCGGCGATGAGATCCGGCTTCAGTTCCAGCCTCGGTGCCAGTTCGCGGGCGGCCAACTGGAAGAACTCCTCGGCCGACAGTGATTCAATGACGTCGAGGACGGGGGCGTTTTCCACCAGGCGATCAAATCGATCAAGCGAAATCTCATCTCGCTGATGGACGATCTCCTTGAGTTCGTTTTCCAGCGATCCGGAGACCAACTCGCGGGCGGTGAGTCGTTCGAGCAGATGAAGAAACGCGGACTCCGTATTGACGCGGGCGCGGCCGTAAAACCAGTAGATCAGGAAACCCACCAGGATCAGCCCGGCGCTGATCAGGTAGGCCTTGAAACCCAGCTTGAACAGCACAAGCCCCAGCCCGAGAATCCCCGCGATCTGCAGCCAGGGATACAGCGGCGCCTTGAAGGCGGGGCGGTAGTTCTGCAGTCGGCTCTCGCGCAGCACAATCACAGCCAGGCAGGAGAGCACGTAGGTCAAAAGCAGCATGCAGGATGCCGCCTTGACCAGGACGCTCAGCTCAAGAAAGAGGCTCAGGAAGATGATCAGGCCAGTTAATACCACCGTCACGTGGGGCGTCTGGAAGCGACGGTTGACCGCCGAGAGAGGGGAGGGCAGAAGACGGTCCCGACTGAGAGCAAGCAGGTATCGCGAGGCAGACATGATCCCGGCGTTGGCGGTCGATACGAAGGCGAGAATCGCTCCGATACTCATGGCCACGTACCCGAACTTCCCGAGGATGACCTGACCACCATCGGAGATCGGTGTGAGCGAACCATTGAGCGTTTCGCTCTCCAGAACGCCACTGGTGACAAACACGACCAGCGTATAGCAGAGCGTCACGGCGATCAGGGAAAGGCCCAGCGCAAGGGGAATCGTACGACCTGGGCGACGGACCTCCTCGGCGATACTGGCGACCTTCAAAAGGCCTCCGTAGGAGACGAACACAAACCCGGCGGTTGTGAAAATCGCGGCAATCCCGTGAGGGGCAAACGGAATCAACAGCTCCGTGCGGACTTGGGAGATGCCCGCCATAACGTACATTCCCAGAAGGACAAACAACCCCACGACCATGGCAATCTGTACCCGGGCCGCCTCACGGACGCCGACGAGGTTCAGCAGGATGAACACCACCAGCAGGGACCCGCCCAGCAGCAGGCCATGCAGGTTTACGATCATCGCCGCAAATGTAGCCATGCCCACGATGGCAAAGGCGCTTTTCAAAGAAAGCGACAGCCAACTGAGCAACCCCGCTACTGTTCCGACTCCCGGGCCGAATCCGCGGGCGATGAAGAAGTAATCGCCCCCCGCTTTGGGCATGGCGGTGGTCAACTCCGCGATACTCAACGCCCCGGTCGTGGCGAGCATCCCGGCAAGCAGGTAAGACCAGATCGCCCCCGGACCGGCCATCGCATGGGCCATTCCCGGAAGAATGAACAACCCCGAGCTGATCATCGCCCCCGAAGCAATCGCGAAGACATGGATCGTGCTCAGTCCTTTGCGGAGATCTGTTGTGTTTCCTGTACCCATGCGCGTCCTGTTCTGATTTCCTGGGGCGATCCTGTCACGCCCGGATTGCAGCGATCGTCCGATGCCCCGGCGCCTCGCCGCTCGGGTGCGAGCCGGCGAGTCGTACTGTTCATGATCGGGTTCTTGTTGTTTCCAGGCTGCCAAGGCAGGCAGGGCGGCAGATTCATGTACTGCATTCTTCGCTCATCTTCAATACAAATGTGGGCCGCCGTAGGGCCCGGCAACTTGTTGCGGGCGGAACGATTTCGTGGCATGAGCTTCCAGCCCATGTTGTACACGGCCTGGAAGGCCGTGCTGCGGAGTGCGTTCTATCCCCCGCCTGATGGTGGGGGCTCCCTCGGGGCGCTTTTCGTGGCATGGGCCGTAGGGCCTCGCAACCTGTTGCGGGCGGAACGACTGGAGGCCGTGCATACGGGGCGTTTTTCTCATGTTCTTTTGCGGCCTCGTCCGATAACATCAGGTGACGGGTCGATGCGGATCCGTCCAAGGCGACGCCTGGGAAAATCGCAGAATTTTCTTTCGCGCCGGGAGTCTCCGCGCTGTCCACCTCGTACCGCCATCGGCTGAGGCTTGCCGAAAGGGTGGCACCATATCTTGGGGACCATCGCCCCGGACCCCGTGCGCCGAGACCATGGCTGACTTCCGAAATACTCGCTGTTTCCCGGGTTGCCGGTTTTTTTTGCTTGCCGTCGTCCCTGTCTGGACCTAAGATTCCCATAACTTCCCAGTCAGCGGTGAAAGGGTCCTGAGTGTGCCTCTCTTTGTAGGCGAGTTTGAGCAGTCGATCGACGCCAAGAAGCGTCTGGCGATTGCCTCCGCGCTGCGGGAGGGGATGGACCCCGAAGAGGACGGGGCGAATTTCTACCTCGTTCTCGGCCCGGATCGGCACTTGTGGCTGTATCCGGACAAGTACTACCGCCGACTGGTTTCGAAGATCCGTCGCAGCCCGCTTCCCAAGAAGCAGGCCGCCGGGCTGAACATGCTCTTCGCGATGGCCCGGGTGGTGAAGACCGACTCCCAGGGTCGCGTCGTGCTGCCCGAGAAGAGCATGGAGCGGGCCATCGTCGACAAGAAGGTCACTGTCGTGGGCAATGGCGACCACATCGAGATCTGGCCAACCGCAGCCTGGGAAGCCCAGATCGGTGAGTCTCTCGGGGTCTACGGCGAGTTGCTGGAAGAGGCGGCCGCCATGCTGGACGAAACCGCCCCCGAGGAATGAACGAACGAACAGACGGCTACGGACAGCCGTGGTTGTAGATGAAGCAGTGCAGTTGGACGGAACACCGGCGACCCGCGCCTGGGGCACGGACGCCCCGAAAGGGCCAGGCCGCCGATGGGACTCGATCGCAACAGGGTCGGCGTCGATGGATCGGCGTCGACCCGGGTTGCACCGGCGAGAGAAACGCCAGGAAAGGACGCTTGGTATGCAGGTCCCCCAAATCGCCCCGAGCCGTTCGGATTGCCGACAGGGACGTCGTGCAAGCGAATTGGCCGAACTGCGGCGCCATCTGGCACGCCCGTCGTGGCTGGACGACGGGCATCGGCAGCGCCTGTCGAAGCTTGCCGGACGATTGGCCCGCGTTCGGGCGCTGGGGGACGAGTACTCGGCTTACGTCGAGCTCTCGCCTGAGGTGACCCGCGCGATCGAGAACCGCGTCGCGACGACATGAGGAGACGGATCTCCTCATGACACGCGGCGGACACGTTCCTGTTCTTGCTGACGACGTGCTGGAGCTGCTCCGCCCCGAGCGGGCGAAGCTCATCGTCGACTGCACCGTCGGGTTGGGCGGCCATTCGTGTATGCTTCTGGACCGCGCCCCGTCGGACGCCCGGCTGATCGGGATCGACGTCGACGAGACGAACCTCCGGCAGGCCCGCGAGAACCTCGCGGAATTCGGCGAGCGGGTGCGACTGTTCCAGGCAAACTTCTCGCAATTGACGACCGTTCTCGACGAAGCCGACGAATCATCGGTCGATGCGATCTTGGCCGATCTGGGCGTTGCCTCCACGCAACTGGACGACGCCGAGCGGGGCCTGAGTTTCCAGGCGGACGGCCCGTTGGACATGCGGCTGGACCCGCGACTGGACGAGACGGCCGAGGGGCTCATCAACCGCCTCTCGGAGCGTGAGCTGGCGGACTTGATATACGAATACGGGCAGGAACGCTACTCGCGGCGGGTGGCGCGGGCGATCGTTCAGCAGCGTAAGAAAGGACGCATCGCCACGACGGGGCAGTTGGCTGACATCGTGTCCCGCTCGCTGCCGCGACCGGCGCGATCCACGCGACGCGGCGTGCACCCGGCGACTCGGACGTTTCAGGCGTTGCGCATCGCCGTGAATGACGAAATGAGCGTGCTGGAGACGCTGCTGGACTCGCTGCCGAACGCATTGGCGCCCGGCGGCAGGGCGGCGGTCATCAGCTTCCATTCGCTGGAAGATCGGCCGGTGAAGCACACGTTCAATCGGCTGGCAGCGGACGGGACGGTCGAGGTGCTCACGAAGAAGCCCATCACGCCCGGGCCCGACGAAATGGCGCGGAACCCCCGCAGCCGATCGGCAAAGCTGCGGGCGATCGAACGAATAAACACAGGTTGAAGCATCCCGGCGAACGGATCTCGCCGGGCGAACAGGCATGCGGATCGAAGGAGCGAAACCCATGACACGCGAAACACGCATCGGATTGCTGGTCGGGCTGGTTTTCATCTTCGCGTTCGGGTTGATCCTCGGTGAACTCACCAACGATGCCGAAGCGCCTCCGCTCGAGTCGGCCTCCCTGCGCGACGTGGACTACCTCGCCCGCGAGATGGAAGGAAGCCCTGCCGTGCACGAGGCCCGCACGCCGACCATCGGTAATCGCACCCGCCGCACCCGCCGGGCAGAGCCGCCCCGTCGGGCCGAACGCTCCGAGCCGGCCCGCCGGTCCGAGCCGCCCCGTCGGGCCGAACGCTCCGAGCCG